>SHZL01000166.1 GCA_009692275.1 Lysobacterales bacterium
CTCGTGTCGGCCACCGTTATATCGGCGAGGTCCAGTGTGCCTGCAGTCGTTGCGCCTGCTTGCCCCGCTAATTGCCCGGCACCACTCCACAATAAACGGCCCGTGACGGTTAAACCATCCAGGGCCCAGCCTGCTGCCATCGACTCAAAGTAGCGGCTGTATGCTTCGGGAAAATTCAGTTCAAATTGGTCTACCTGATAGGCCAGGCTGCCCAGCGGATCACTTGCGTTGAAAACCACATTCGCCGCCAGCTTGAGGGAATGTTCGTCGCGCACCTGCAAATTCTCGATGCGGGCCTGTGTGCCATCCAGCAGGAGGCTCCCTTGCACGTGCAAGCCCGGGCTGGAAAAGGCCGTGTAAAAATTGCCAATAAGCAGGTCACCTGCAAAGGCACTTGCTGCAAACTCTGAGTGCAGGCTGGAACCAGGCTGCACGTCTGCGGCAAATTGAAGGTCCAGGCCTTCCCCCGCAAAACGACCGTCGGGCGAGTCAAATCCCAGCCCGCTGGTGGTCGCAGACAATTTCAAATGCGCATCGCCTTCCCGGGGAATGAGGGCTGTCAGAGTGCCGGTAGTCGTTCCGCTGCGCACCCAGTGAAACTCCGGGGAGAAAAAGCCGGGAACCGGCAAACTACTGACAGCTTGCCCATCCCAGGTCAGCACCGCACTGCATTGCCCGTCACCGCCCTGCACGGTAGCACCACCGGAAAACGCCCCGCTGCTCACACTCGATCTCAGCGACCACCCTCCTGACGTACTGGCCAGGCTGGCAATTGATCCTGCCAAAGGGATGACCTCTTGCGCAGAAGATTCCGCCAGCTCGACCGCCCAGGAACCTCCCGCGCACGTCGCCGGGGCATGGTAATCCAGAGACCCGCAATAAAGCCTCAGATGCTGCAAGGTAAAATCTGCCGGTTCCGCGGAACGGAGATTTTCAATTTCAACCGTGATGCCGCCATCCCTCAGTTCAAGGGCTGCGCCGGAGGCCACATACTGGCCTAGTTCAATCGTCTCAGCTAATACGGTGACGGGTGGAAGCATGGCATGGGCGGGCACGGTAAAAGCGGGCAACAGGAACAGCACGCAGAACCTCATCCAGAAGTATGTCCCGCGGGCGCGCAGCGCCAGCCGACTTGTTGCATTTCTTGCCATCTGCCTATTCTGACAGATGCCAGGGGGCCTGGCAGATTTCGGTTCATGGGGCGGTTCATGGCACACTGTTAGTGAAGACATCAGTCGAACAGGGGGCGCCAACAGCGCAACGACGTGTCATACACCGGGGAAAGATACAGCGGGCCGAAGATCCTGATCGCTGATGATGACGGCGTGAGCCGTCTTTTTTGCAGCCAGTCACTGGCGCTACCCGGGGTCCGGGTGCGGGCCGCAGAATCCGGCAAAACAGCCATCCGCCTGGCTGCAAGCTATCTACCCGACATCGTTCTCATGGATGCGCATCTGCACGACATGAGTGGCGTGGCGGCCATTGCCGCCATGCGTCGCGAGTGGCCGGATTCCTGTCCTGCACCCTGCTTCGCGGGAATGACCGCAGACGACTCAGCGACTGTGGCACCGGCACTGCGAGCTGCCGGTTGCTTGTCCATACTCATCAAGCCATTCTCAGCGCAAGCCCTGGTAGCGTGTATTCGCGAGGCATGCGGACCCGGTTCAGGCTTTCGCGCGTTCCTGCCTGCACCACAGGACCGGGCAGCCATGCAGCAACTGCGAGCTATGTTCCATGCTGGCCTTGCCGCTCAATTGGTGGAATTGGACGGGGCCATTACGCGGCTGGATTGGGATGGCGTACAGCTACTCGTTCACAGGCTAAGCGGAGCAGCGGCGCTGGCAGGGCTGGGAGATGTTGCACACAGCGGCCGGACCTTGCTCCGCCGCCTTCCACCAACTAACCCCGCCTGCGCCCTGGCTGATTCATACTTGTTCTTTCTGCGGCGACTGCAGGAAGTTGCGCCACCCTAGTGTCCGTGTGTCCGGCTGCTTATACGTTGCGCACGAGTTCCTTCATTTCCCTGACCGCTGATTCCAGCCCGACAAAAATCGCCCGGGCAACGATCGCATGGCCGATGTTTAATTCCGTCATGAACGGCAATCCTGCCACGGCAACGACATTCTCATAGTGCAGTCCGTGCCCGGCATTGATTTGCAGCCCCAACTCGTGGCCAAGTTCACACGCCCTGCGCAATCGCAACAACTCGGCTTGCTGGGCCGGGCCCTCAGCATCTGCATAGGTCCCGGTGTGTAACTCCACGACTTGCGCGCCGGTTGCAGCACTGGCACGCAACTGTTCCGGGTGCGGGTCAATGAACAAGGAAACGCGCATTCCGGCAGCCTGCAGAGTACTGACCGCCGGCGCAATCAGGCTGTGAAGCGCGACCACGTCCAACCCGCCTTCCGTGGTCAGCTCTGCACGTTTTTCTGGCACCAGGCAAACGTCGGCCGGCCGGTGCAACAGGGCAATATCCAGCATTTCCCGGGTGACTGCCATTTCCAGGTTGATCCGGGTCGCGCACCCCCTGATCAACGCAGCGACATCGGCATCCTGGATGTGGCGCCGGTCTTCCCGCAAATGGATTGTGATGGAATCTGCACCCGCGCGTTCAGCCAGGCGCGCACTTTCGAGTACCGACGGGTAACTTGTCCCCCGTGCCTGCCTGACTGTTGCCACGTGGTCCACATTAACGCCGAGCAGTACGGTCATGATTGCTTCCCTTCTACCAGGTTCATTTCACTGGAACAGCGCATGCGATACCAGTGGCTTGTCGCCGAGGTGGTGCTTCAAAACCCGTCGCATCAGGCGCTTTAACTCGGGCTGGTGTTCTTCCCTGATGGTGTTGCATTGTAACGCCAGCAGAGCCGAACCGGAAACCAGCCGGGCATCGGCCACACCAGCTTCGCAAGACGAAGCTTTGCTGCGCCGGACCAAACCGCGTTCGGGAATATAGTCGTACCACCCTGCTGCAGCCACCGGCACGCCCGTATCATGCTCACACTCCAGCTGCAGACCAAATCCGAGCGCATCCAGCAGCTGCTTTTCGAAGGTACGAAGTATCGGTTCGGGTTGCTGGCTTTGCAGGAGATCAGCAAGCAGGTGTCGATAGGTTTCAAACAGCTCCGGGTGAGCATCCGACCGGTGCAAGCCCCGCATCAGCAACTCATTGACGTACAGGCCGCAAAAGATTGCCTCGCCGCGCGCTGCGGGTGGCGCAGCAACCTGGTCAGCCGCGGTCAGGGTACCCAGTTCCCCGCGCTGATGCCAACTGAGCAACAAGGGCCGGAACGGCTGCAATACGCTCTTCCAGCGCGACCGTGGACCGCGTGCGCCGCGCGCGATCAAACCTACCCTGCCATGATCGCGAGTGAAAGCTTCGAGCAACATGCTGCTTTCCCGGTATGGCCGGCCGTGCAGCACGTAGGCCGGTTCCAGGCTTACCCGCAACATCGGTCACCCACGAAACTCATCGAAGCCAAATTGCCGCATGGATTTTTCATTGTCCGACCAGTCGTGGCTTACCTTGACCCACGTACGCAGAAAAACTTTCTGCCCGAATAATTCTTCCAGAGCGGCCCTGGCGTTGGAACCTACCTGCTTCAACACCTGCCCGCTGCTGCCAATGACAATCTGCTTCTGACCGTCACGCTCTACCCAGATGATTGCAGAGATACGCAGCAGCTCTGGCGTTCTCTTGAATTCCTCAACTTCAACGGTCAGGGCATAAGGCAATTCCTGGTTCAGGCGCAGCATCAGTTGCTCGCGGATCAATTCACCGGCCAGGAACCGTTCGCTGCGGTCAGTGAACTGGTCTTCGTCATACATCGGCTTGGAAAACGGCAGGTGCTGCATCACCAGTGCCTCCAGGTCTGCCACGCCTTTACCTTGCCTGGCGGAGATCAGCGCCACATGGGCAAATGGCTTGTTCTGCACTTTGTCCTGCAGAAATGCCAGCAAACGCGTCTTGTCGGCAACCTGGTCGACCTTGTTGACCACGAGGATGATGGGGACCGCAACGTCTTCAAGTGCGCGCGCCACATGCTCGTCCTGCTTGGTCCAGCGCTCCGCCTCGATCAGAAACAATACCACGTCGACACCGTTTAGAGCCGCCCGCGCGATCCGGTTCATGTAACGGTTGAGTGCGCGCTTGGCCGCGAGATGGATTCCCGGCGTGTCCAGGAAGACTACCTGGCCTTCCGCCGTTGTCTTGATGCCCGCAATTTGCTGCCGTGTCGTCTGTGGCTTGGCGGTGACAATGCTGAGTTTTTGCCCCAGGAACCGGTTCAACAGGGTAGATTTGCCTACATTTGGGCGGCCTATCAGCGCGACGTAACCACAGCGGGTTTGCCCGGCTTGCACTGCATCGGATTCCATTACCCTGTTTTCCGGTCGGTAAGGAGTTTGAGCAATTCACCGGCTGCCATTTGCTCCGCTTTCCGGCGGCTGCCTCCAGCCGCTACTGTCCGGGCTTCACCATCCACCAGGCCACATTGCACGTGGAACATCTTGGCGTGGTCAGCCCCTTCTTCACGCAGCAGCGTGTACGTGGGCAAAGACCTCGCCCGGGCTTGCAACCATTCTTGCAAGCGGGTCTTGGCATCTTTCAACTCTTCGGCGGGTGGCAAATCGTTGATCAGCGGGTCGCACAGGTCCTCAATCACTTTACGGCAGGCATCGTAACCACCATCAAGATAAATGGCCCCCAGGATGGCTTCAAGCGCATCTGCCAGGATTGAGGAGCGGCGAAATCCACCTGATTTCATCTCGCCCTCGCCAAGATTGAGATGCCGCCCAAGGCCCAGCCTCAGCGCCATCTCGCTCAAGGTCTTCCCCCGTACAATGCGTGCACGCATTCTACTGAGGTCACCTTCGGGCGCACGGGGAAATAATTCGAATA
The DNA here is from genome assembly GCA_009692275.1 of Lysobacterales bacterium. Classification (GTDB taxonomy): domain Bacteria; phylum Pseudomonadota; class Gammaproteobacteria; order Xanthomonadales; family SZUA-36; genus SHZL01. The sequence goes on from SHZL01000166.1 coordinate 4,901, forward strand.
GCCGGATCGAAACGACCATGTTGAGGATACTGTCGCCAAGAAACTCCAGCCGCTCATAGTTTGAGCGACCAGCACTCCTGTGCGTCAGTGCCTGTTGTAGCAGGTCAGCGTCGTTAAAAAGGTAGTCGACACCCGGTAAAGCATTTATCACGCTATCGTCTCAGCGCCACCGTCTTGTCGAAATGGGCAAGAAGGTCAACGTTACCGATCCACGTTTTCCTGACTTCATACTGGACATGAATCTCGACACCTTGACTGCGAATGATCTTGATGTCCTGGTGCTTGATATTGTCGCTGGCGTAACTGACCCACAGGCTGTTGATGATCCGGTTCCTGATCTGCCCGGCCGGCATGTCCGCCGAGGCGGGATCATCCTGCACGAGCTCCAGGGCATTAAGCAGGGCGTGGTATTCCAGGTAAATCGGGATAAGCTTCATGCTGGTGTAAGCAGCAAATAAGCCTACCGCCAGCACAATTCCGAAGCTGATCAGCGTCAAACCACGTTGTTTGCGAAAATTCGATTTGATGTTCAAGGCGATCACCTGTCTGCTTGGTTGGATATCCGTATCCCCGCTTCAAACCGGCATTGAACCCGGCAGGCCTTCGAGCACTCAGCAGGCATACTATAGCTCTTTCCCGCTAGCTACGACATGCCACACCATGCCGGTTTCACAGTTTTCGCCAGGCGCGGCCTGCGGGTGCTGCCTAGTGAATGCCGTCACCAATACGAAAAAAGTCGCCACAACCCTGGTTAAGATCAAAGTTCATCCAGATTCCAACTGCGCGCCCCATCAGGTTTTCTTCCGGGACGAAGCCCCATTCGCGGCTGTCATTGCTGCGGTCACGGTTGTCACCCATCACGAAATAATGTCCGGGAGGAACTTCCCATTGCCCGTCTCGACCCGGCGAGCCAAGGTGGATCAGCGTGTCATGCTGAACATCACCAAGCTGCTCCTGCACGCGATGCGCATCAGATTCGGGCGTGGAGCATTTGACCTCCGCACTGCTATAAATGCCATAGTCCTCGGTCACAAGCAGTTCGCCATTGATGAATAGCTGCTTGTCGCGGTAGGTGATCGTGTCACCCGGCAGGCCAACCACGCGCTTGATAAAATTTACTGAAGGATTTACCGGGTAACGAAACACCACGACATCACCACGCTTCGGTTCGCCCACGGAAATGAACCATGTATTGAGAACCGGCAATTTCAATCCATAGGCGTACTTGTTCACCAGGATGAAATCGCCTACCAGGAGGGTCGGGATCATTGAACCTGATGGAATCTTGAACGGCTCGAACAAGAACGAGCGAAACATCAATACGATTAACAACACCGGGAACAAGGACCTGGAATACTCGACTATGACCGGGTCCCGTGGTTTCAGCACTTTTTGCTGCACGGCTTTATCCATGCGGCGA
>SHZL01000167.1 GCA_009692275.1 Lysobacterales bacterium
ATGCAGCGAAGGCAGCACGAACACATCATGTGCGTGCCAAGCGTGCCGTTTGGCGGCATCATCGAGATGACCGGCGAAATCGACAACGGCCACCAGGCCTAGGTCGCGCACCAGTGCGTGCAATGTAGTTGCGTAGCGCGGTTCCCCTTCCCCGGCGATCGTCAATCGTATTTCCGGCCGCTTGAGTTGCGCGACCGCGCGCAGCAAGGTCTCCAAATCTTTTACCGGATGCAGGCGCGACAGGAACAGCAGGCGTAAACCCTGCTGTTGCATAGACCGCTGCGGCGCATCTGACGGCAATGTTACCGCGAGCGGGATCCTGCGCACGTTATCGGTGACCCCCAGCGCACGCAGCCCCTGAGCTTCCAGCGCAGAGGTGACGTGGATCAGCCGCGCACCCGCCAGATGCGCGCGTTCCGCCAGCGCAAGATACGGCGTTTTTTTCCAGCGCTTGTGCGCCAGGCTCCAGGGATCGAGCACCCCATGCGGCGTAATCGCGTACGGCACGCTGCGCAGCACGTACCGCACAGTGCAGCGGAAAAGTAAACGGCACATGCAGATGCAGGCCGGTGTAATCGGCAGCGTGCCGCATGAGCCAGTCTTGCAATGCTATAGAGCGAAACCAGCCGCGCGGAAACGTGCGCTCGAAGTAATGTACTTGTATATTGCCGGCAACGACCGGTTCGCATTCCGCTGCGGAGAGTTCCGCTGTACCGTTCGCGGTGGTGGTCGCGATTTCGATCATAATCCCGCTTTCGACCTGCATGCGCGCGATATCGCGCACGGCCTGCACCGGGCCACCGTAGGCTGCTGCGAAATAGGGAATAACGTGCAGTATTTTCAAGCGTTATCTCAGTACCATAGACATTCGGGTGCCGGGCTGCCGTCACGGTAAGCTTTCAGGCAAAGGTACATATATTCCCCGGCTTTGTCAGGCGCGAGTTCGCCAATAAAGCGTTGGATGTTGTGCTTCAGCACCGTATATAACTCTGCATCGTTGCCGAGCAAGGTCAGTTTCTTGGTCAAATCGTCCGTATGATCGGCGTCAAACACCAGCCCCAGGCAGTTGCTTTCCACCATGGCTGCGGCGCCGGTTTGGCGGCTGACAATAACCGGAACGCCTTGCAGCAAGGCCTCGTTAATGACTACCGCCCAGCCCTCAAACAGACTGGGGCAAATCAGCGCGTGGTAGCCGCGCAATCTAGATTGTACCTGGCCAAATGGAATTAAGCCCCGGTAGCGCATGCGGTCGCTGGCCAGCGAATTAGGAAACTTTCCCGGCCCAAATAAATCGACGTGCAATCGCATCGATGCAGGAACCGCTTCGATCGCCGACGACAGCACCGTCAGGCCTTTGCGCGCGATCATCGAGCCGACGAAAATCAAATCCAGCCCGGTCCGGTTGTCCGTGGTCACGGCGGGATTGTCCGCTGCCAGACGCGGGACAAAATAGCCGAACTGGTAAATATAGCGCGCATTGAATCCGAGGCGCCTGAACTGCGATACTGCCTTGCGGGATATGGCGAAGATAGGCGCGATCCTTTCGCCCAGCACGATGCCTACGATCCGGTAGGCCACAATCCGAAACCACACCCACAACCACGCTTTCATGCGAAAAACATTGTCGAAATATCCGACCGCTATGTCCAGATAAGGCTCGGTCAGCAATCCTACACGGCGCCCGTGCAACAGCGCGACGAGCAACAGGATAAACAAGCGCCGGTCCGACCAGATCCCGGAAAATAAATGCAACGCGCGGCCCCCGCCGCGAATTTCTCTTATTCCTTCGCGTAGTGTGTCTATGCGTTTTCTGAACAGGCTGTTTTTGACATCAGCTATCGATTCAGTCCACTGCAGTTCTTTTCGCATCGGTTGCCGGCTTTCTATTTCATATACCTTGATCCTGCAATCGGGATGGCGCGCCAGCGCCGCCAGGGTCGATGACTGTTGTGTCGTCAGCACGACTTGCCAGAAATTGACTTGCATGGTATTGCCGGGCTGAGACCCGGCGCCGCTGAAAGAATGTACTTCGGGGGAAACCGGTTGATTGCGGTGCCTGCCATAGATCCAGTAAATGCCGATAAATAGGAACAGCTCCGGAGAAAAATAGTGGCCGTGACGCAGCGCTTTCATCGCAAAAAATACCAGCACCGCTTTCGAAGCCCACGCCGACGAGCGAAATCTCCATACCAGCCATGCCATAAACAATACCCCCAGGGCGCCGAGTTCCGTCGCGCTGCGGGACAGCAGAGAACCGCCGTCCTTGGCATTGATTTCGTAGAGCGACATGAACCCCGCCGAAAGCCTGAGGTCCAGCAATGAAGGCGGCAGGCGGTCGAAATATTTTTGTTGCGCGTTGGGGAATGAACCCAGGCCCTGGCCTATCAGCGGCGTATCTTTGAGCGCAACACTCGCGACCGCAACCCCCTTGAGCATTACAAACGTGCTTGCATCAACTGTGTAATCATCCTCGTTTCCCTGTATTACGGAATATATCGAACTGAGTTTATGGCTTATCGGGACACTCTGGCTGGCCACCGCTCCCAGCAGCAGCAATGCCAGCACGAACAGCGGCAGCATGGCGCGACGCAGTCCTAGCATTAGCCCGACCAATAGTCCGAATATGGCCAGCAGCGACTGCGCCGCCAGCACGGCCGGCACGACGATGAGAGCACCATAGGGGATTTTTTTCTGTTGCAGTGCTTGCACGCTCAATAGCATGGTGGCGGGAGTCACCACCAGCGCAAAATCGGCGGGTTCCCTGAAAACGCTTTGCAGGCGTATGAGACTACCGTGCGAAAACAAACCCCACGCCAACTCAAGCAAACCTATGGCGCTCACTATCACACAAACCTGGAGATACAGATCGATAAACGTCTGTTTGCCGTTTTCGAGATGGTTGCAGATACTGAGCGAGACGACAGAGACCACCGAAATACCAATCCAGGCCTGCACGAAAAGGCGTGGATTCACACTGCCTAGCCAGACGCTGAACAGTCCCTGCGCAGCCAAACAGGCAAGAAACGCCGCCAACTGCCACGGCAAATACAAAATTCGGTAACGGACCAGCAATACGGCAGCAGCGAGTATGAAAAGATAAAAAGCTTTCCACTCGATGCCATAGTAGACGGCCAATGCACTGGAGAATGCCGACAACACCAGTCCGTAGGCGAGAAAATCGGCGACACCTGCTGGCATGCGTGTCGAACTGAACCGGATCATGGCACCCCGAGCAGGCGGCGCAGCACGAATTTGACCGTATCAAGATAATACTGCGGCAGCAACACGTAGCGCGGCATGGCCAGAATTTTTTTTCGTGTTTGCATGGTTTCTTCAAGCACGCCGTAACTGCGCCGGCTCAGGCCGTCAGACTGTATCCGAACGGTCGTTGCTGCATAAAAACGCGCGCGCAATACCGGTCCCGCTCTCAGCAGGAACGCGTAATCGCCGACTATCCTCGCCGTGGGATCAAACACGCCGACGCGGTCGAACAGGCGACGGTGGTGAAAAGAGCCGATATGAATAACCCCCATGTGGCGGCGCAGGCTTTTCCACTCCCAGGGTCGGCCGATGACGCGCTCCCTTAAGGAGTCTGGATCAAATACTATCGCACGCGATGAAATGAACTCGAGACCGCGGTTTACAGATAATTGCGCATGCAAGGTATAACCGTGCAGTGCACCCGGCAACAGCACGTCGTCCGCACCCAGGAAACAGATCCACTCGCCGCTCGCGAGTTCCAGCCCTTTGTTCCAGGCATCGTATATACCTTTATCCTGCGAGTTGATGGATTGCGAGATCAGCGCCTGCCAGCGCTGGATAATTTCCGGAGTGCGATCGATGGATAACCCATCGACGATGATCAGTTCAAGGTTCGAGTGCCCCTGCAGCGCAATGCTGCGCAAGCAGCGGCCCAGCGTCGATTCTGCATTCTTGACGGCGATGATGAGGGAAATTCGCGGTTGCATCGAGGTCGGTCCGGTTGGGCGGGATCAGACGGAGGGAATGCCGGAGCGAATGAAAAACGCATCGCATTGCAAAAGCGCTGCAGTGACCGGATCGTAAAAATTCGGATGTATCGAAAAGATATCGAACCCCAGATCTTTTACCAGCCGCATCAAATCCAAATGGCCCGCCTGGCCTTCATACAGCGGCGCAAACGACAGTTCGATCTGGATTACCTGTACCAAAGACAGTATGCCGGCCGCGCCCGCCAGCACCCTGTCTTCCGTTCCCTGGGTGTCGATTTTGAGCAGGACACTTGCGTTGTCCGTAATAAATTTCTTCGCTGCGGTATCCAGACGTTCGCAGCGCACCCGTTCGCTGGCCATGGTTTTTGCATGCGGCGCCGCGCGATCGTGCAGGCTGGTTGCATTCAGTAATGAGCTGCTGGCCGAATTACCCGCGACATGCAGTACCGCATCGCCCGCGCGGTCGGACAGCGCCAGTCGCGGTGTGACCTTCCAATGCTGATCTGCACTTGCGGTCGCCAGCAGCAGCGCGTGTGCGGCACTAGACGGCTCGAAGGAAATAATTTCGCCGCGGTAACCGATGCTGCGCATTAAATGCCCGTACTGTCCGCTATTGGCGCCCACGTCCAGCACCAGATCCACGTTCGCTCGGCACAGCAGCGTTTGCAACATGCATTCGGGACGCGTCGCCGGATTGTCGCGCCTGACGTCATATCCGCAGCGGCGGAGTAGCGATCTCAGAGTGTCTTTGATGGCGAGAGCCACTTACTTCCCCATCACATCGAAATAATTCGGGCCGTAGAGTTCCATTAACACCAGCCTTAGCCGCCGATCATTATTTTCGGGCAGAACCACGCCACCTGACTCTAACAGGGAGCTTGCCTGCATTTTACTTCTAACAAAATAGCACTCAACACCCGCCATTGCTGAACGATCAAAACGGTGTGATAGTCCGTAGGCTCGCGTATCCTCTTACGGAAGAGAGACGCCCCAATTATAAGACGATTCTATGTAATCAAGAGATCTTGCTTCGCACCTGCGGGTAAGCTTCGAAGATGTACGCGCCCATTCTTTACACCGCCGAGGTAAATTTTTATTACCGCGTTGTCCCAGTAATCGCTCTTGCGATTTATTGTGTTGAGCGCCCCGTAATCTTTGTTGCTGGCTATCATAGCAAAATTGTCAAGCCCTAAATATCCAAAATTCGCAGGCAGATTCAAAGGCTAGCAATACTTGCTCGCCGTCCAATTTCGGCCACAATTCTTGAAACAATTTTTCTCCGCATGGGGTGCAGCCAAAAAGCTATGCCTGTCGGAATAGTGCAGGCAGCCAAAGTCAGCCCCGCGTTTACTATAGGAACCAGTGAGTCTTCTAATGAGCGAAATGTCCACCACCCCATCAGCAAGCCGAGACAGCATGAAAAAAACAGAAACTTGTCTTCAGCAGGGAACAACCCCGCAAGCGGCATGTGTTGGTCTCGATGAAATCCTAGGATAAGCAGGCAACTACCGGTCACCAGTGCCAAGACGTGTCCTGAAACCACGCCGACGTCTCCGAAGACAAGACCTAATAAATAACCAAATACCCCATTTAAGATGCCTATCGCTAAGTGCGACAATGTATTCAAACGCAGCGACCCAGTGCCAAGATTGACAAAATAAGCCGGCCCGATAAGCGTGTTAAGCCAATAGCCCGCAGTGAGCAGTAGCGAGTATTCAACAAAACTTTGTTCGTAATGTCCGATCCAGAGTTCGCTCGCTAACGGCGCTATAGCTGCTACCCCCGCAAAAAGCGGCAGCGAGAGAAAAAACACAATGCGATAGGAATTCCGGTATATCTTACGAATTTCGTCAGGCGCAGTTTCGTTAAGATTCGCGACCTGTGGCACTAGTACCTGATTTGCTGAAACAAGCAGCGCATGGAATTTCATTACCATCCGACTTGCCATCTCATAATAGGCGGTCGACGACAGCCCGCCAAATGTGGCCATCAGAACCTTGGTTATCGGATCAAACAACATAACGGCGACCGAAACGACTTGAAAATTGAAGCCGTATTGAAACATTTCTCGAAAGAGGGTGTATCGCCACTTTGGTGAAAGCAATGTTAATGAAGGAAGTTCCCGCTGAAGTAAGACCCAACTTCCCAGCAATATCAAGATGCCCTGTCCGATTTGCGCCCAGGCCAGGCCAACCAGTCCGTGTTCCGGAACCAATATCCAAGTCAGTACCAAAAGAAACACGGCCCCTGTTATGGATATCAGCACACGCAACTCAATACGCTGGCAACCATCC
>SHZL01000168.1 GCA_009692275.1 Lysobacterales bacterium
ACGGAAGCCCAGGGTCGCCACTTGCTCCAGGTCCTCCAGCGAGACAATTTTGCTGGTAGCGTGGCGCTGCAAGGCCAGCGCCAGGTCATCGTGTACTATCCCGAGGCCATCATCGACCACCCGCACGAGATTCTTGCCACCCTGCTCCAGGCTAACTGTTACCACGCGAGCCTGGGCATCCAGGCTGTTTTCCACGAGTTCCTTGACCACGGAGACAGGGCGCTCGACAACTTCGCCCGCCGCGATCTGGTTAACGAGGTGGTCTGGCAGAATCCTGATGGTCATGGCAATTGAGACCGCAGTGGCAAGCCGGGTAATTTCTGAGCACTACAAGGTACACGAAAACGAAGGAGTGTGCCGTTGCAACGGCAAGGGTAAATCGGACGATCAGGTCGTTGGAATAAGCAGTTCCGAACCTACGCGAATGACATCCCCGGAAAGATCGTTGGCGCGCCGCAAGCTGTTGACCGATACCTGGTACCGGTACGCAATATCAGCCAAGGTATCGCCGCGCACCACGCGATGGCGCAATGGCTGCCGATTGGCTGCAATCCAGCTCCCCGGCGGGGGGCTAAAGTGGAAATAATCCTGGATTCCGTTGGCAATGGTGCTTGCCATCTTTTTCTGCCAGGCCGAGTCACGCAACCTGGCTTCTTCATTTGGATTGCTGATGAATGCAGTTTCCACCAGGATGGATGGCACGTCAGGGGATTTGAGCACCATGAAATTCGCCGACTCGACCGTATTCTTGTGCGTGTCCCCAAACTCGGCCATGGAAGCAAACACGTTCTGGGCAACGAGGTTACTTGCTTCCATCGTTGCACTTTGCGACAGGTCGAGCAGCACCGAAGCAAGCATGTCGTCCTTGTCATTGAGGGTCACGCCGCCAACGAGGTCGGAGTTGTTTTCGCTGGTTGCCAGGCGGCGGGCAAATTCGCTGGAAGCACCGCGGCTGGAAAGTACAAAGACTGATCCGCCAGACACTTTCGGATTCCTGAATGCATCCGCATGGACTGAAACGAACAGGTCAGCGTGGTTGCGCCGCGCCTTCTCGTAGCGCTCACGCAACGGCAGGAAGTAGTCACCGTCGCGGGTCAGCACAGCGGTCAGGCCGGGTTTTGCATCAATGGCTTTCTTGAGTTCCCGGGAAATCGCCAGCACCACGTCCTTTTCCCGAGTGCGCTTGGGACCGCGCGCGCCCGGGTCTTCCCCGCCATGCCCGGCATCGATCGCAACGATCAATTTGCGATTTTCCTGGTTGAGGTCGTCGATTTGTTTGACGGGTGCGCTTGCGGTGCTGGCTTGCGCATCTTCGGAGTACAGATCGATCACCAGCCGGTGGCCGTACTCACCCGTTGGATCCAGCATGAAACTCTTGACCTTGCTGTTCGCGGTCAGATCAAGGACTACGCGCAGGGTTTGCGGCTCTGGTATGCCGTAACGCACGCCTGAAATCACGCCGGCATGCTGTTCAGCAAGGTCCAGGGAATCGCGCAGGGATGAATTGCTCAGATCAATAACGATGCGGTCAGGGCCCTGCAAAGTAAACACCTGGTATTCCGCCCGGGAGCTGAGATCCAGCACCGCGCGGGTTTTTTCAGGATCGGTCCAAACCCGGAACGCGCTGACTTCAGCAGCGAATGCCGTGATTGAGAACAGGCCCAAAAACAGGGCAATGACAGGTCGGAGCGTCATTGTTTTCATCAACCTCCATTGTCGACGGTTCTAATCATGAAGTGTAAATCGTGAAATTGCAATAGTTTGGCTTATAAAACCGCTAGATAGGGCAGTAATCTCGAAATGGCTTAGTTACAGCGCGCCGTGAACCACCTGCGACAGGCTCGCGCCAGCAGGGGAAAATGGACAAAAGCTGATGCAGCGCTGCCCCTGGGTTTCGCCGAATTGCAGTTCCAGGTCTGCGGGCGGCAGGAAATTCCCGCCTTTTTCCGGCCATTCAACCAGCAGGAGGCTTTTTTCATCAAACAAATCGCGGATCGCCAGTTGCTCCAGGTCCCTGGGGTGGTCAATCCGGTACAGGTCAAGGTGGAGAATATTCATACCGCCCGCGGAATAGGTCTCGAGCAAGCCGTAGGTGGGACTCTTGACTCGGCCGGTATAGCCCAGGGACTGAATCAGTGCGCGGGCAAAAGTGGTCTTGCCAGCCCCTAGGTCACCGCGTAAATAAACCACCAGTGGCGCATGCAGGTGTTCACGGAAGACGCTGGCTAATTCCCGGAGCTTATCCTCATCCGGCGTGCTTAAGGTCCACGCCCCGGTTTTCCCTTGACCCGTGCTCACGCAACAGGCTTCATGCCGGCGAAATTCATGCAGGCCCTGGTCATGAGGGCCCTGGTCATGAAGGCCCTGGTCATGAAGGATTGAGCACTGCCGGAAGCCGGGCAATGATGTCGGAAGCAATTAATCCCCTTTCACCAATACTTGCGGCAGCGAGATCGCCGGCGCGGGCATGGGCCACCACCCCGGCTATGGCCGCATCCCACAGATCCAGGCCCTGCGCGACAAAAGCACCGATTACCCCGGCGAGCACATCCCCCGTGCCTGCAGACGCCATGCCCGGGTTGCCCAGCGGGCACACGGCATAACGCCCATTCGGATCTGCCACAACGGTTCCGCAGCCCTTGAGAACAACCGTGGCACTAAATTTCCGCGCCAGTTCTTTCGTCACTTCCACCCGGTCGTTCTGGACCTCGCGCGCACTGGTGCCCAATAATCGCCCGGCCTCTGCCGGGTGCGGTGTCAGTATCCAGCGCCTGCGTGCCAAGCCCTCGCCGTGTTCCATCGCAGGGTAAAGTCGCGCCAGGATATTGAGACCATCGGCATCAAGGACGACTGGTAATTCGGTTTTCAGGCAGGTTTTGAACAGCCTTTCCGACCAGGACGTCTGGCCAAGACCGGTGCCAAGGACAATGACATTCACCTGCCCCAGCAGGGTTTGGAGCTCTTTGCCACGGCGCACGCCGCGCACCATGAGTTCCGGGCAAGCCAGGTTGACCAGCGCCGCATGTTCCGGGATGGTTGCCAGCGTTACCTTGCCGGCGCCGCTGCGCAAAGCCGCCTCACCGCACAAACGCACCGCCCCGCTCATGGTGCTGTTGCCGCCGATACCCAATACCCAGCCAAAAGCGCCCTTGTGGGAATTTCGCGCTCTTGGCGGAAAATAATTCATAAGAATATTTTCACGAATTAAAATTCCGAATTCAACAACAGAATCTCGCACTGTTTCAGGGGTTTGTAGCGTGTCGAACTCGACAAATCCACAGTGATCAGGGCCATCAGCAGTATACAAACCACACTTTTGTCCGATGAAAGTCACCGTTAAATCCGCCTTGACTGCCCGCCCCATTGTGTTGCCCGTATCGGCGTTCAAGCCGGAGGGAATATCTACAGCGACGGTGGTTTTTCCGGCCCTGTTGATCCATTGGATGGCGGCGGCGTAGTCATCCTCCGGGGCGCGGTCAAGCCCGGTGCCCAGCAAGGCATCGACCACAACATCAACCTGGGTTGGTGGCCCAATGGGCCAGTGCTGGATTTCCCCGCCGGAGGCGCACCAGCGACCGCAAGCGATGGCCGCATCTCCACTGAGTGCTTCCGGGGCTTTGAGTGAGCAGACGGAAACGGTGAACCCGGCTTCCCGCGCCAGGCGCGCTATGACATAACCATCTCCACCGTTGTTTCCACCTCCGCAGAACGCCAACCATCGCTGCCGTCCGGGAAACCTCTTGCAAACAGCGTCGAGCACGCTGCGCCCTGCCCGTTCCATTAACTCGATACCCGGAATTCCGTGAGCGTCAATAGCGCTGCGATCCAGTCTTCGAACTTGCGCAGCGGTATACAATCGGTCGGAGGTGGTCTGCATGGATGAATTATAAGCATGAACGAGACTCCGCGTAGCAAGGTAAAAGCCTCGGACGCGAAAAAGAACAAGCACGCTCTAAGCGCTGCGAACCTGCAATCACTGAAAGATCAGATCCTGGAGTGGGGCCGCGAGCTGGGCTTTCAGCAGCTCGGTATTACTGACACGCAGCTGGAAGAACACGAGGATCGCCTGAATCATTGGCTGGATCGCGGTTTTAACGGCGAGATGGCGTACATGAAGCGGCACGGGACGCGGCGCAGCCGGCCTGCAGAACTGCGACCTGGCACTTTGACCGTAGTATCCGCGCGCATGGATTACATGACTGAGGAAGCGATCCCGGCACAGAACCTTATGCAGCAGCCACTGCAGGCCCTGATCTCACGCTACGCCCTTGGCCGCGACTACCACAAGCTGCTGCGCAGGCGACTGCAGCAACTGGCCACCCGGATTGAACAGGAAATCGGCGCATTCGGCTACCGGGTGTATGTCGATTCCGGACCGGTGTTGGAAAAAGCGCTGGCAGAAAAGGCGGGGCTGGGCTGGATAGGCAAGCACAGTAACCTGCTGAACCGCGATGCGGGTAGCTGGTTTTTCCTGGGCGAAATCTACACGGACCTGCCGCTGCCGAAAGACAGTGCGGGCGAAAACTATTGTGGCAACTGCACGCGCTGCATTGATTTCTGCCCTACCGGGGCCATCGTGGGACCTTACCTGGTTGACGCTCGCCTATGCATCTCGTACCTGACCATTGAATTACGCAAAGCCATTCCCGTCGAGCTGCGGCCCCTGATTGGAAACCGGATTTTCGGTTGTGATGACTGCCAGGCAGTATGCCCATGGAATCGCTTTGCCCGGCACAGCCAGGAAGATGATTTCCGGCCACGCAACGGTCTGGACGCCGCAGATTTGCTTGAACTGTTTTCCTGGACGGAGCAAGACTTTTTGCAGCGTACGGAAGGCAGCGCGATTCGGCGCATAGGCCATAGTATCTGGCTGCGCAACATCGCCGTTGCCCTGGGTAACGCGCTCCGTGACGCCCCGGGCACTACGCCGGACAGGGCTGCGGACCGCAGTGCTATCGTCGCAGCACTGCAGTCACGCCTTGGGGACAGTTCAGAATTGCTGCAGGAGCACGTTGCCTGGGCCCTGGCGCAACACACCCCCTGAGACCCGCGAACTTAGCGGCCATATGCCCTCTGTGATATTCTGCTGCTCTCGAACCGCTTGTTTCCGTTGGCAAACCGTCGGCGGTAATTTTGAACAGGAGTATTTCCATGGGCGCCAATCACTTGCCCCCAAGCACGTCCATGCTTGAACAACTGGCAATTCTGCGTAATTTCGGTGGCACTACATTGACCACCGGCTTGAAAGATGAGGTCCTGTTGCGCTTTGCCCGCCAGGACAGCCGCCTGCCCGAAGCAGTCCAGGCTGCAGTTGAGGAGTTCAACAGGTTACGTGATGAAGAACCGGATCTGTTGGCCATGGACGAAGAGACCCAGATTTCGGAAATCCAGTCGGGCTTCGTCAATTTCTACCCTGAAGATGCGGTTAATCCCTACGTTGCCCTGGCGGCACGCGGCCCGTGGGTGGTTACGCTCAAGGGGGCCGTGGTCCACGACTCAGCAGGCTATGGCATGCTGGGGTTCGGGCACGCACCTGCGTCCGTATTGGAAGCGATGAGCCGTAAGCAAGTCATGGCCAACGTGATGACCCCCAACATCAGCCAGAAACGCCTCTACGAGGCCCTGTGCCGCGAAATTGGCCACACCAGGACTACTGGCTGCCCGATGGACCGTTTCCTGTGCCTGAACAGTGGTTCCGAGGCAGTCAGTCTCGCCGCCCGCATCTCGGATATCAATGCGAAGCTAATGACCGACCCGGGCGGACGCCATGCCAGCAAGCAAATCCGTTTCGCCAGTTTGCGCGGAGGATTTCATGGACGCACCGACCGGCCGGCGCAGTTTTCCGACTCCAGTCGTTCCACCTACATCAGGCACCTGGCGAGTTTTCGCGATAACGACCGGCTGATCACGGTCGAACCCAACGACATTGAGCAGCTGAAGCAGATTTTTCAGTGGGCAGACGGCAACAACGTGTTCATCGAAGGCTTTTTCTTCGAACCGGTAATGGGTGAAGGCAACCCGGGCTTGTCGATCAGCCGCGCATTCTACGACATGGCACGCGAGCTCACCCGTGCCCACGGCTCGCTGATGGTGGTGGATTCCATCCAGGCAGGATTGCGTGCCCACGGGGTACTGTCCATTTGTGACTACCCGGGATTCCAGGA
>SHZL01000169.1 GCA_009692275.1 Lysobacterales bacterium
CAAATACCACGTCAAAGGAAAACACCAGGCGCTCCTCGTCCGGGGCAAAGTGCGGGTGGGCGAAATGCTGTAACCAGCCGGGGAATACGAGGCAGGTCCCGTCCATCGGGAAATAATGCCGGTCGTAACCCCAGTTCTTCAGCGCAGGAAACGTTGACTCCACGTGCGGCGTTATGAAACCAATGGCACCTTCGGGCCGTGGTCGAACCGGCACACGGGCGTAGTAGGTAAGTGCGCAGGAAGTATCGCGGTGCAGATGCGGCGCCTGGTAGGCACAAGCGGGATATAACACGGCCCAACTGGCAGAGATATGCCAGGGCGTGCCATTCACCGGCCACGAAGCGCGACGCTGGTGAGCCGCCATGTACGCAGCCACCGAAGGCTCGACAATTTCCACCAGGAACTGATTCCACACCGGATTCGCAGCGCAATACTCATGCAGTACTACGTTGGGCTGGTACCCGCCCACTGTAGTAATACTGTCGCGCGAAACCCGGTTGATGACAGAAGGATCTGCCTGCAAAGCCTTCACCAGCTGCACCAGCTGTTCGTTCAAGGGGCTGTTGCCGTATTCACGATGCTGCACGACTACAGGAAATAGTGTCTCAACAATGTCTTTAAGCGGTTTGCGCATGGTGTTTGCAACGATCACCCGGGAAGTGAAAAGCTTACTCCAGATTCCTGCTAAAAAACCGGCTCGAGGAAACCAAAGATCGAGCCCAGCAATAAGACGTTGAGTTGCCGCCGCGTTTTAACTACTCCCGGAAAGCTGCCCACGGAATAATAGTTGCGGTAGAAATCGACAGAGCCAGGCGGCACAACTTCCTTGCCCGGGATGAGTTCAAACGCCGATGTCGATCCATAATAATAGGCGTCGTACGTTGGTTCGATCGTGTCCCCATACTTCCGGCTCAGCTCCTTCTCGGTTTCCTCATCCGGCCGCATCGCCACCACCCAACTGTTCTGCGGCTCAATATCACGCCGGATCAATGCTTCCAGCGTTTGTGCGAAGGCCTGGTCCCAGACGATGAGGCCATTTTCGGTGTTGAAGTCTTCCGAGCGAGGATCAAAGTTATGCGAGCCTATCATGGCGATTTTCCCGTCCACCACGAAAGACTTGGAGTGCAACCCGATGCGGGGCATTGATTTGTTGGCGGCCGGGTTGACGACGGAATCATCCTCCGGGGGGGCGGACTGGCTGGTAAGGCCGCGGGACTTTTCCTCGATCAATAATGGCCAGCGCGGGAAGAACCCGGCCACGTCCTGCGGATAGGGCTTGAACTCGTACATCTCAAAGCCCAGCTTTTTCACGTAGCGCTTCTTGTGCTTGTGGGTGTTGGCATAAACGCTGTCGGCATCTGTTGATGCCAGGGAGTTGGTTGAAAACACCAATTCAATTTCAGGGTTTTCTTGCTTCAGCTCGCCAAATACCCGGCGCAGGTCCTTGGACAGCACCATGTATGGAGATTGAATGACTACCGAATGCTGTGCCTCCCGCAGCACCGTGAGCAGGGCCCTGGTTGGGTCTTTGTTGCCGTCGCCTTCCGGGTAGGCCACCTTGCGCGGCAGATCAGAGTAAAACTCCAGTCGCTCCACCCTGAACGCTGGCTCTATGAACAGCTTGCGCATCAGTCCTTCATCGCCAAGCCGTTCCAGCAGGGGCAGCAAACGCTCCGGTGGCTGGTAAGTCCCCAGGCCGGGATCCGGTTCGCGCAGCAACTCCTTGGCCACATCACGCAAGTGCTGCACCGGCACGGCCCTTGGGCCATTCCAGAACAAGTCGAAAGACTGCTCCATTTGCTTCACGGTTGAGCCATACACCGCAACATCGCGATCCTTGAAATCGTACTGCGGGTCGAAGTCAAAATAGCGATCAGCAATATTCCGCCCGCCAAGCACCCCGACCAACCCGTCTGCCACCAGCAATTTATTGTGCATGCGCTGGTTAAACCGTCGAAAACAACAGGCAACGGCACTGATCCAGTCGCGCCCGTCCATTTTCGCCTTGTTGAAGGAAGGGTTGTAGAACCTGATCTCGAAATTGGCATGGGCCATGGTCAACCCGACCAGGTATTCAATGTCGGAAAAAGTGAACATCTGGTCCAGTAACAGGCGCACCCGCACCCCGCGCTGCGCTGCCTTCAACAGTTCGTTGAGCGCCAGGCCTCCCGTGTCATCACGTCGCAGGATAAAGTTCTGCACTTCGATGCTGTGCTTTGCTGCGCGGATCAGGTGGATGCGAATCATGAGCGCGGACTCACCTGCATCGAGCAACGTGATGTGGTGGTTGCCGTTGCTGATGTCCGCGGCGGAGAAAGCCAGCAATGGGGAGTTCTCACTGCAGCGGTCCACTCGTTCCGCTGCACAACTCAGGGCTTGTTGCCTGGATTGAGCTATGCGGGCATCAACCTGCTCTACCCTCCTGGGTGACAGGGAACAGGCTGAAATTAGCAGCAGGAAAACCAGCGTCGGCGCGAGCCGGCACCCGGGCTTCATGAGGCAGCCAGCAGTTTGCAACACCTGACCTGGTCAAGGTGCTGCCGGGTGGCGACCGCACCGATGAAGTGTGTGCTGGGCCTGACCAGGTTCAGCGACCAGTCCCCGGCCCGGTCGTTCTCTATATCCAGCAGCGCGGGCGGCAGGTCCGGATCCATCTGCACGGTAAAGCGGCACAGTTGGTTGGCAATGCCGAGCCCGGATGCCTTTACCACTGCTTCGTTACACGCCCATGCACGCAGGAACGCTTCATCCAGTCTTGCGGCAGGCACCTGTTGCAGTGCGCTGAATTCCGCTGCGCTAAAGTACCGCTGTGCCAGTCGCAAGGGCTCGCGCGCCTTGCGCCACTGCGGCTCCAGATCCACGCCGATGTGCCGAGAAGCGGAGATTCCGATCAGCAAACGGTTCTCGCTCTTGGCCATGCTGAATTTCAGCGTGCTGTCGTGCACACCGGCATCCAGCACCGGCTTGCCCCGGTTGCTGCGATTAATGACTACGTCCTTGCCCGGCAAACCCAGATAAGCGCCCAGCAGCAAGCGCAGGTAGAAACGGCGGGCAAAGCGCAGTCGCTGCACATCCATGCGGTCGTCCGGGGACTCACCACCCCTGGATTGGCCACCCCTGGATTGGCCACCTAGGGCCTGCCGCAAGGAGCCACCAAGTTCTGCAAGGTCGAGGTACCAGAGATGAATCTGCTGCTCAGCCGGCCGGGTCAGTTGCTGCAGGGGCATGCGCACCGGTACGAATTCGTCCCGCCCGATCCAGCCCCCATTCCAGCCCCCAATCCGACGATTTTCAGTTTCTTCACCCATTGCCCGGCTCTAATCCTAAGGAATTATTGGGGAATTGTTGCGTAGGCCACACCGCGAAAACGCCCGGTAAGTCTAGCGTAACGGCCCTGGCGTTTGAATCGCGGACTTGCCAAAGTGACGTTTAGACCTACCAACGCTTGATCGTGAAGCCATGTGCCTATACCTTAGGCAGGTTGCCAACCTCACGAATGCCCCGATGATCTTTAAAAACGTAGTCATACAGGCCATTGCGGCCATTGAGCCACCCATTCGCGCCACCTCGCGTGAATTGTCCGAACGCCTGTTACCCACGCTGCAGCGGCTGGGCATTCGCACCGACCTGCTGGAAGAGTTTTCCGGCATTGTCGCCCGGCGGTTTTGGAACCAGGGAACACTGCCCTCAGATGCTGCAACGCTGGCGGCAGAAAAAGTGTTGGAGCAAAGCCAGGTCGATCGTAATCGCATTGGTGTCCTCATCAATACGTCAGTGTGTCGTGACTACCTGGAACCGTCGACTGCCTGCATCGTGCATGGCAATCTGCGCCTGAGCGAAAATTGCCTCAACTTCGATGTCGGCAATGCCTGCCTGGCATTTCTCAACGGTATGGATATCGCGGCACGGATGATTGAGCGGGAAGACATCGATTACGCATTGATCGTTGACGGCGAGTCCAGCCGCCCGATCACGGATGCCACCATTGAGCGCCTGCTCGGTCCGGACATCGATGAGCAACAATTCCGCGCTGAATTTGCCTCGCTGACGCTGGGTTCCGGATCCGCAGCAATGATCATGGCACGTCGCGAACTCGCACCGGATGGCCACAGGTACGTCGGCAGCGTTTCCCGCGCCGCAACGGAATTCAATAACCTGTGCCGTGGCCAGATGGACCAGATGGTTACCGAGACCAAGGTGCTGCTGCAGGAAGGGCTGAAACTGGCAGCAAGAACCTTCAGTGCCGCAGTAATCTCACTGGGCTGGGTTGCCAGCGAACTGGATCAGTTCATCATCCACCAGGTCAGCAAGGTCCACACCGAAGCGCTGGTCAAGTTGCTTGGGCTTGATCCGCAAAAAGTGCATGCTTTTTATCCCGAACTGGGTAACGTTGGGCCAGCCTCCGTGCCCATGGCCCTGGCCAAGGCCATTGAGCTTGGCAAGATTCACAGCGGCGACCGCGTGGCCTTGCTGGGTATCGGCTCAGGGCTGAACTGCTCCATGGCGGAGATTATTTGGTAAGCTCGGTTTATACCCCCGCAAAAGCGCTCTACCCGTTTGACAGCTACTGGCTGGACCTGGGCGGGATGCGCATGCATTACCTCGATGAAGGTCCGCGCGATGCGCCTGTGGTGCTGATGCTGCATGGCAACCCGACGTGGTCATTTTACTACCGCAACCTGGTGCTGGCCCTGTGCCACACCCACCGCTGCATAGTTCCTGACCACATTGGTTGCGGGCTTTCGGACAAGCCGGATACCGCGCACTATGATTATCGCCTGTCCAGCCGCATCGACAACATTGAGTCGCTGATTAACCATTTGCACCAGCACCAGCAGCTGCAAGGAGCGCCCACCCTGGTGCTGCACGACTGGGGCGGCATGATCGGGCTGGGCTGGGCAGTGCGTACCAATGCGCAGCTGAAAAAGCTGGTGCTCATGAACACTGCAGCCTTTCCCCTGCCCGCCGGAAAACGCTTGCCAGCTGCCCTCAGCATGGTGCGCAACACGGAGCTTGGCGCCTGGCTGGTATTACAATGCAATGTGTTTTCCCGGGTTGCTGCGCGCATTGGTTTCAGGAAAGCGGTGAGTAAACAGGTGCGGGCGGCGTACACCGGTCCATACGACACCCCGGCCAACCGCATCGCAACCTTACGCTTCGTGCAGGATATCCCCTTAATGAAAAGCGACCCTGGCTTTGACATTTTGCTCAATACGGTGGAGCATCTAGGCCAGTTCAGGAGCGTTCCATGCCTGATTGCCTGGGGCGCGAAGGATTTTGTGTTCGATGACCGCTTTCTGAGCAAGTGGCTGGAGCTGTATCCGGACGCCGCAGTTCACCGCTTTGCGGATTGCGGTCATTACATTCTCGAAGACGGCGGCCCGGGACTGATAGACACGATCAAGGCATTTATCGAAATCAAGGATGATTCGACTTATGGACAAGCTGGCGAATAAACCCTGGAATACCGATTCGGTTTGCAATATAGCCGGCGCCCTTACGTGGCAGGCCGGCAAGCAACCTGATGTCGCGGCCATTCACTACCCCACCCGTTCTCTGTTCAAAGGCGCGCATTACGCGGCTTGCAGCTATTATCAATTGGATGAATTGAGCAATGCCTATGCGCGCGGCATGGCGCAATACGGCATTGGCCCAGGCACCCGCACCGTGCTGATGCTCAAACCCGGGCTGGAGTTCTTTGCGGTATTTTTTGCTTTGTTCAAGACCGGCGCGGTCCCGGTCTTGATTGACCCTGGCATCGGCCTCGACGCGTTGACGCAGTGCCTGGCAGAGGCCCGGCCGGAAGCATTCATCGGCACACCCAAGGCGCAATTTGCCCGGAAGTGGTTTGGATGGGCCAGGGAAACCTGCCAGTCCTTTGTGACTGCTGGATTCAAGCTGGGCCTGGGCGGAATCAGCCTCGAGCAGCTGAAAGAGATGGGCAGTAACAGCAGGGAGGCAGTCCTCCACCCGTCCCAGCCTGATGATGTGGCCGCGATTCTTTTTACTTCGGGGAGCACGGGTACACCCAAGGGCGTGGTCTACCGCCACCGGCACTTCATTGCCCAGGTGGACATGCTGCAGCAGGCGTTCGACATCGAGCCTGGCGAGGTGAGCCTGCCAACTTTTCCGCCTTT
>SHZL01000170.1 GCA_009692275.1 Lysobacterales bacterium
ATAGCGCTTGCGAAAAATGAAATCAGGAACGTTTTCATACGCGGGAGCCAATTCGCAGTTGCATGCACTTACCTCGGAGTCGGAGACCGGGCGCTTCGGGTTGGCCCTCAGTGCGATTTCCTGGCGGCACGATGGGGCAGCACCAGAATGAGGGCAGCGATGGCCACAAGCAGAGCACCGGTGGCGGCATAACGACTGAATTCCAGGCCGCCATCCGCCACTGGTTTATCAAGGTAATCACCAACGACAGCCCCAAGCGGCCTGGTCAGAACAAATGCTGTCCAGAACAGTGCCGTGCGCGACAGGGTGGTGAAAAAGTGGGCGAAAACAACCAGCAGCAGCATGCCGCCAAATATCGCCGCAGCACCGGTGTAACCCAGGCCGGCGCTGTCAGCCGTCCAATCACCCGGTGCGGTACCCGGCGTTTGGGAAAACATGATGGTCAGCCAATAAAACCCTTCGGCCTTTGCCGTGTGGACGGAACTGATATCGATGGAGCCAAGGGATCTGTGCCAGGTAAATAGTGAGGCAATCAGCAGAGTGGACAAGAGAATCGAGCCGCCCAGGTAACCAATGCCCAGGGACCGGTCCGCGAAGTCAGCAAGAGTAGTGCCCACGGTTGTGGAGGCGATGATAGTTACCCAGTACAGAACCGGGTGAAAAGCTTTCGCGGCAATCTGCAGCGCAACTGCAGCAACACCCCCTGTTTCCCGCAAAGTGGTCGCAAGGATCTTGATAACCCAGAAACCCAGGGTAACTTCCGGCACCTTGGCCAGCGCATTTTGAATATTGGAATTCATGAAGACCGCAGAGTCTCCCACTGAATGGACGTGCCCGCAACTGAGTGCGTATAGGTACCATTCGGAAGATTACTCCCGGTACAACAACCCCTCTACCGCCAACTGGTCATCCATTTTTTCGCCCAGCCAGTTGGGAATCTGCGTTTTGAGTGTGATGTGGATACCCGCTTGCTCATGTTCCGTGAACAGTGCCAGGACGTTCCCGCGGGAACGTGTGTCAGTCCCGTTGCAAAGCTCGTGCCGGATGTTGTCGTATAAGGATTAGAGAATATACCGGCTCAAATCCTCATTCCCCGCCAGCGCCTTTAGGTGTTCGTCCACGTAGGCGGCATCGATCTCGAAGGACTCGCCGGAACGGTCCGGGGCCTCGAAGGAGATCACATCCAGCAGGCGCTCCATCACCGTATGCAAACGGCGGGCGCCGATGTTTTCGGTTGATTCATTGACCTGGAAAGCGATCTCGGCTATGCGCCGCACGCCATTCGTGGTGAAGCTGACCGTCACGCCTTCAGTCGCCAGCAGCGCAGTGTATTGCTGGGTCAGCGAAGCCTGGGGTTCGGTGAGGATGCGGGTGAAGTCTTCTACTTCCAGCGCGTGCAGTTCGACCCGGATGGGCAGGCGGCCCTGCAGTTCGGGAATGAGGTCCGATGGCCTGGCCATGTGGAATGCACCGGATGCGATGAACAGCATGTGGTCGGTTTTAACTACGCCGTTGCGGGTGGACACGGTGCAGCCCTCGACCAGCGGCAGCAGGTCGCGCTGCACGCCCTCGCGGGATACGTCAGCGCCGGCGTATTCGGCACGTTTGGCCACCTTGTCCAGTTCGTCGATGAACACGATGCCATTTTGCTCGGCGTTTTCCAGCGCCTGCTGCTTGATCTCTTCCTCGTTGATCAGCTTGGCGGCTTCATCATCGACCAGCAGCGGAAATGCGTCACGGATTTTCATCTTGCGCTTGTGTTTTTTTCCACCCGAGAGGTTCTGGAACATGCCTTGCAACTGGCTGGCCATTTCCTCCATGCCGGGCGGAGTCATGATTTCCACGCCAATTTGCGCGGTGACATCGAATTCGATCTCGCGCTCGTCCAGTTCGCCGTGGACCAGCTGGTAGCGCAGCTTCGAGCGGGTTTTGCTGCCGGGTGCGTCCTCGGCCTCCGGTTCGTTGGCGAATCCTATGCCCTGTGCGCGCGGCAGCAAGACGTCAAGGATGCGGTCATGGGCGGCGTCCTGGGCGCGCGAGCGCACGCGCTCCATGGCCTGCTCGCGGGTCATTTTCACGGCGGTATCGACCAGGTCGCGAATGATGGATTCTACGTCCTTGCCCACGTAGCCGACCTCGGTGAACTTGGTGGCCTCGACCTTGATGAACGGCGCATTGGCGAGATGGGCCAGCCGCCTTGCAATTTCCGTCTTGCCGACGCCGGTAGGGCCGATCATCAGGATGTTCTTGGGGGTGATTTCGTCGCGCAATTCCAGCGGAACCTGCATGCGGCGCCAGCGGCTGCGCAGCGCGATCGCCACGGCGCGCTTGGCATCTGCCTGGCCAATGATGTGCTTGTCCAGTTCCTGGACAATTTCACGCGGGGTCATCTGCGACATAATTATTCGATTTCCAGTGTTTCGATGGTGAGATTGGAGTTGGTGAAGATGCAGATGCCAGCTGCAATACCCAGGGCATTGCGCGTGATCGATTCTGCGTCGAGCTCGGTGTATTGCAGCAGCGCCATCGCGGCGGCCTGCGCGAACGGGCCGCCCGAACCGATGGCGATCAAGCCGTTTTCCGGTTCAATCACGTCACCGTTGCCAGAGATCAGCAGCGAGTTGCTGCGATCGGCAATGGCCAGCAAGGCTTCCAGGCGGCGCAGGCTGCGGTCGGTGCGCCAGTCCTTGGCCAGTTCAACGGCGGCGCGGACGAGATGGCCGGAGTGTTTTTCCAGTTTGCCCTCAAACCGCTCAAACAGGGTAAACGCATCGGCCGTGGCGCCGGCGAACCCGGCAATCACCTGGTCTTTATACAGCCGCCGCACCTTGCGGGCATTGGCTTTCATCACGGTATTGCCCAGCGTTACCTGGCCGTCTCCGCCCATCACGACCTGCTTGCCACGTCGTACCGAGCAAATGGTTGTTCCGCGGTATTGTTCCACTGTTCCTTCCCGGATAGTTGCTGGACTTCAAACGTGGGGATTTGCACCGTGAAATACAAGCTGTGGGCAAGCAGGGGTGGGATTCAGCGGCTTTTTTGGATTATGCTTGGCAGCGGCCGGGTGCAAAACGGCCAGGTCGGGTCAATCATCACTCATTTAAAACGGGAGAGAACAAATGAGCTTATCGAAAAAGGTTGCAGCCGAATTCATCGGCACGTTCTGGCTGGTGCTGGGAGGCTGCGGTGCGGCAGTCCTTGCGGCTGGTTTTCCAGGGTTCGGGATCGGTTTTGCGGGGGTCGCGCTGGCATTTGGTTTGACCGTGCTGACCATGGCCTACGCCATCGGTCATATTTCCGGCTGCCACCTCAACCCTGCTGTATCGCTGGGCCTGGCCGTGGCGGGACGTTTCAAATTTGCTGAACTGCCGGCCTACGTCATTGCCCAGGTGCTGGGAGCGGTTGCAGCAGCTGCCATACTGGCCTGGATTGCGGGCGGCGCGCCAGGGTTTGATCTTGCTGCCAGCGGGCTGGCGTCCAACGGCTACGGCGAGCACTCTCCCGGTGGTTACTCCATGGAATCGGGCTTTGTCACTGAAGTGGTCATGACCATGATGTTCCTGATCATCATACTGGGCGCAACAGACAAACGCGCGCCCGCCGGCTTTGCGCCCATTGCCATCGGGCTGGGCCTGACCCTGATTCACCTGATCAGCATTCCGGTTACCAATACGTCGGTCAACCCGGCGCGCAGCACCGGGCCGGCGCTCATCGTTGGCGGTTGGGCTATCGCACAACTATGGATGTTCTGGGTAGCGCCCATGATTGGTGCAGTCATTGCCGGAGTGGTCTACCGCTGGTTCGAAAAGGACTGATCCAGGCAGCGAACCGGGCAGCGAACGGTGCCGGGGACCTGCTTACAAGACACGCCGTGATTTCACCGTGCAGGCCGAGGGGCGCGAGCTGCGGCCGATATCTCTTTCCAGGAGACGCCGTAAACCCATCCCTGGGGGCTCGAATGAAACATCCCTGTTTCATACGCTCCTGGGAAGGGATCTCCGCCACATCTCGCTTAGCCCTGTCGGCTCCTCGCCAGCATCGACCTCCAGGGATGGAGGAAATGCGGGAGGATTGCCGGGAGCAATCCCCGCCCTGCTGGCGACGGTCTTGTAAGCAGGTCCCCGCCCCAGTTTTTCCAACCATTCCTGCGATAGCCTGCTTTGTTAGTTCTGGGTTTCGCCAAAGTTTGAACGTACCTTTGCGCGGAAGGCTGATGTCGGGGGCTTGGTCCAGGACCGTCGCCAGCAGGGAGGCTGGCGAGGAGCTTACAGGGAAGTACTTGCAGCGTGTCCTGGACCAAGCCCCCGGCATCAGCCTCCTGGAACGCACGCACGAACTGCGGAAACAAACCAGACTATTTCTTTTTAGCCCGCGGGTGCGCCTTGTCGTACACCTTCGCCAGATGCTGAAAATCCAGGTGCGTGTATATCTGGGTGGTAGCAATATCGCTGTGACCCAGCAATTCCTGTACGGCCCGCAAATCACCGGAAGATTCCAGCAGATGGCTGGCGAAACTATGCCGTAGCAGGTGCGGATACACGTTTTGCGGCAGACCCTGTTTGCGGGCCCAGTAACGCACGCGGGACTGTATGGTGCGGGTACTGATGGGTTTGCCCGTGCGGCTGACAAAAATAACCGGCTCTTGGAAGGAAGCAAACTCGCCACGGACTTTGCGCCATTCCACCAGGGCTTTAGCAGCGACGCGACCAAATGGCACCATCCGGGTTTTCCTGCCCTTGCCGGTAACCGTCA
Organism: Lysobacterales bacterium; assembly: GCA_009692275.1. GTDB lineage: Bacteria > Pseudomonadota > Gammaproteobacteria > Xanthomonadales > SZUA-36 > SHZL01. The sequence goes on from SHZL01000170.1 coordinate 4,753, forward strand.
GCATGCCGCCGGCAGAATCAAGCTGTGCCCAGGTCAAGTCAGCCAGTTCCGCCAAGCGCAAACCGGAAGAATAAAAGAGTTCCATCATGGCTTTGTCGCGAATGGCGAGGGTTGTATTGGCCGGAAAAGACAGCAGCCGGGTGACGGAATCCGCATCCAGGGTCTCGGGCAACTTGCGCACTTGTTTTGGCGCGCGCACGGACTGGGCCGGGTTGCTACCCACCTTGCCTTCCTTCAGCAGCCAGCGGTAAAAGCTGCGAATGGCGCAGAGCAGGCGTTGCACTGATCGAGCACCCATGCCCTGCCGGTGAAGCCGGGCCACCAGGGCGCGAACGTGGTACTCGGTCACAGACGCTGGTGATGTGATGCCCTGCTGTGACAATTCAGCCAGGAGGTGATCGAGGTCGCGCTGATAAGCCTGGATGGTGCGTGAGGACAACCCGCGCTCGTTGCGCAGGTAAGCGAAGAATTGCTGCGTAAGGGCCTTCAAGCAGACAGCCGTTCTTCCTCCGGGCTGGCATTATCCAGGCTACTGGATATCACGTCGGCCAGCAGGTCAAGGAACAAGGTTCCCATGCCGGGATAAAACCGGCCCGGGTCACTGCTGCCAATTGCCATCATGCCGTCTGCCCCGTTTTCGCCCAGGGGCACAAGCCCGGTTGACTGCACCCAGCGCGCCTTGGCGCCGAACAGGAAGTTGAGTTTGCGCTCGTTCAGCCGGCCACAAACGGTGTGACCTTTTTCCAGGTGCGCCTGGAATTGTTGCACTTCCTCGTCCTTGCGATCCACCCAGCGAACTTCTTCACTGGCAAGTGCGGCGTGCTTTGGGTTGAACAGGCAAATACGCAGGATGTCGGCTTTGAAATCCTGCAGCAGGCTGCGACCCAATTGCTGGAAAAACAAAGCGGGGTCGTTGAGGCTCATCAGTTCCAGCGTGAGCTGATGCAGGCGTGACATCAGATGCTCATTTTCGGAGGCAACCTGGACCATCCGGTTCAACTGGCGGCTTAACTCGTGGTTCTTGTGCCGCAGGTGAGCCACCTGCCGCTCAATAAGAGAAGAGGCGGAACCGGAGGGATGGTTCAGTTGCAGTGATTCCAGTATGTCCGGGTACTCAGTCAGAAATTCCGGGTTGCGGCGTAGATATTTTGCGACAACATCCTTCAGTGTTAGCTTCTTCTCATGCATAGGTAACGGTTCCTGAAAAGACGTGGACTGCAGGGCCTGTCATGCTGATGCTGCTTCCCATTCCCGGCCACTTTATCACAAGATGCCCGCCCGGCAGAGATACATTGACGGCTTCGTTGACGTGATTTTCGCGGCGCAAAATCGCCACGGCTGCGCACGCCCCTGAACCGCA
>SHZL01000171.1 GCA_009692275.1 Lysobacterales bacterium
CGAATGTGGTGCCTGGCACAACCCGGAGTTCACGCTGCTGGAGTGGTATCGCGCAGGCTGGAACTATCTGCAACTGGCCGATGAAGTCATCGACCTGGTCAAACACTGTAGCGGAACACGGTGCGACAACTGGGACGTTAGACGCATCACGTATCGGGAACTCTTCCTGCAATCCACCGGGCTTGATCCCTGGCTGGCAGAAGAGGCTGACTGGGAACACATGGCCAAGGAGCAGGGCATTCACGCCGGGCCGCTGGATCTGCAGCAATGGCAGGATCTGATGCTCACGCATGTCATTCAGCCGGCCATGGCCGCGGATTCCATCACGGTTGTATACGACTATCCCGCCGCGCAAGCTGCACTGGCGCGTATTCGGCCTGGAGCAGATGCAGTGGCCGAGCGATTCGAGGTTTACCTGGGACCGGCAGAGCTGGCGAACGGCTACCAGGAATTAGGTGATGCCACAGAACAGTTGCACCGTTTCGAAAGCGACACGCGCTTGCGCAGGCTGCGTGGCGAAGACAGCGCACCCATAGATCCCCGCCTTATCGCGGCATTGCAGCACGGACTGCCTGAGTGTTCAGGAGTAGCGCTCGGAGTGGATCGTTTGCTGATGCGGGTGCTGGAACTGGATCGCATTGAGGCCGTGCTCGCCTTCCCGCAGGACCGGGCTTGAGTTTGCGCTTCTGCCTGCGCGCCAGGTTCAGGCCGGGCAGTTCAAGCACGGGGGTTCATGCCGGCCGATTTGGCATCGGCAAGGCCACCCGCATGGACAGGCCACCACCCGGCGCGTTGCTGGCCTTTATTTTTCCGCCGTGTCGACCCACGGCCGTGGCAGCGATAGCCAGCCCTATGCCGTGGCCTCCGGTGGAGCGGTCACGTGATTCCTGCACGCGGTAAAAAGGCTGGAATATCAAGTCCAGCTCAGGCTCCGGCACGCCACCGCCATAATCCCTGACGATCATTTCGATCTGGCGCTGCTGTTCATCATGGGAAAGTGACAAAACCACACCTCGATCTGCATCGGTATGCCGCAGGGCATTGCGCAAGAGATTTTCCATGGTGCGCCACAAGAGTTCGCGGTCACCACGGTACAAAGTGGGCGCTGGCGCCTGCCAGGTGATCCCCGGCTTGCCTTCGGGCACTTCGTAATTAACCACTTCCACCAGTTCCGTCAACAGTTCCGCAAGGTCGAGGTCTTCGTCCTGTTTGGGTGAGTGCTCTGAGGATTCACGCAGCAGGCCCAGAACATCGTTCACCAGCGACTCCAGCCGCTGTCCTTCCAGCTCAATGCGGTCCAGTTCCGAGCGAATATTTTCGGCGCCTTTTTTGCGTGCAATTTCGACGGCCACGCTGAGGCGGGCCAGGGGCGAGCGCAATTCGTGGCTGACATCCCGCAACAAACGCCGGTTGGCTTGTTGCATGGTTTGCAGTCGTTCGGCCATGACATCGAAATCAGCGGCAAGCTGGCTGAACTCATCGTGACGTCTACCTGTCGCCTGCCCTACCCGTGTATTCAGATCGCCAGCAGCAATTTTGCGTGTCGCCAGTCGCAGGCCTTCCAGCGGGGCAGTAAGGGATCGAGCCAGGAAGAAACTGACCATGGCGCTGATGATTGCGCCAAACAGGATGCGCAAAGCCGTACCCTCTGCGCCTGGCGCCAGGATAGTGGACGGCGGGATCCGGTCCACCATATAAATGGTGAACTCCTGCCCGGCAGCGTCGCTTACGACTTCCGCCTCCATGCGGCGATGCCGGTCCTTGAGTACACCCAGTTCCTCATCCCGTTGCAGTATCTCCCGCGCACCGGCATCTACAACATAGATATAGCTGCGGGAATAGCGCGGCACAGCCAGGAGTTCCTCCCTCGCAGCATCTATACCCACTTCGGCCAGCGATACCCTCAAACGCTGTCCAATGCGGTACAGTCCGCGGGAGAACGTGTTGGCCGGCTCTTCTGCCCATTGTTCCCGCGCCAACTTGTCATTGAGCACGCCAATGGCGGCAGAAAATCCAACGATGCTAAGCCACATCGTCAGGAACAGCTTCCAGAACAGCGAAGTCACTGGCTAGGCAACCCGGTACAAATACCCAATACCCCTGATGGTCTCAATGCGGTTTTCGCCCGCCCGGCCCGGCCCGAGTTTGCGGCGCAAATTGCTTACGTGCATGTCGACACTGCGATCATGTGCTACCAGCTCGCGGCCAAGCGCAGTGACATACAAATCACGTTTGGTCACCACTTCACCGCGATGTTGCAGCAAAGATTGCAGGATGCTGAACTCGGTGCTGGTTAGCTCCACGGGCTGGCCATTTTTCTGCAGGGTGCGATTTCCCTGGTTCAATTCCAGGTCATCGCATTGCAACAGGGTTTGCGCAACACTGCTGCCGGAGCGTCGCATGACAGCGCGAATGCGCGCCAGCAACTCGCGAGGGTTGCATGGTTTGGGCACGTAGTCATCAGCCCCCAGTTCCAAGCCAAGTATGCGATCCAGGTCGTCGCCGCGGGCGGTCAGCATGATCACCGGCAGCCGGCTTTCCTTGCGCAACTCCCTCAACACATCCAGCCCGTTCATCTGCGGCATCATGACGTCCAACACCACGAGGTCCAGCCCCGGCTGGCGGGCCGCTTCCAGCCCGGCCAGACCGTCATGGGCCAACCGGACGGTAAAATCCTCAGATTCGAAAAACTCTTTCAGTAGCTCGCAAAGCTCTACATCGTCGTCTGCAATAAGGATGTTGGTATGCATAATTTGACACTGCCATTATCTTGTACATGGCCATTCTATCCAATCCCTGCAGTCCACACAGAAAAAAAACGGCGCGCCGAAGCGCGCCGTCGGTACGACCTTTTTATACCCGCGGATCACTGTTCGAGGAAGATTGCCCAGTTGTAATACCAGGCAGAATCCTCACTGCGTACGGCACCGATGTAGTCCACTTTGTCAAAGAACTCGTCGAATACCGTTGGATCCAGGACAAAACCGGACAAATAGTTCGCATTGGGTAACGGAAAAACGCCGTCCAGCTGCGGATCCTGCTCGGTGTTGCCAGGCTGGCTGGTAAACCACGATGCAGTGGTCCATGGATCAGCCGCGTCTATAGCAAAATTGGTCACGCAATTAACAATCGTGTTTTCCATCGTCAACACACCCGTAAGATCATGCGGTGGAGTGCCGGCTGCAGTGAACGTGGAAGGGCTGTCTATATTGATGCACACATCGAAGTCAGTGACGATCATGTTGGAGAAATTACCCCCTGTGCCACGACGTGGATTCATGCCCAACTCTCCGGCTCTGCCAATCAGGGTGACATTGGCAAACTTTGGCTGTGCACGGGGGGTTGCGTCGTTGTTCTGTTCGAGGTTGTCACCTTCCATGCCCTTGTCGGTTTCGACTGTCTGGTCCAGAGACTGCCTCGCGATCGCGTACTGGATGCTGCCCGAATAACCGCCGGTCCAGTCGTAGCTATCGTCCTCAGCGGCCGTGACGATTACGTGCTTGATATTGACTGTGCCACCGAAAACCGTTTTTTCATTGCGTAAGCCTCCTTGGTGAAAAATACCAGAAAGACTCACGTTTAAAATGGCTTTAATATTCAGAGCAGGTCACTGTCACCATCCCTTTTCAAGGACCCTATCCTTGACCGGATTGTCATAGGCAATCCAGACCTGGTCGCAGCCTACCTTGAAAACTACGACCTCCGTTGGGACTACTATTTCGACCAGGAAGAATTCGTATCACTGGGCGTGTTTTACAAACAATTCACCAACCCGATTGAAACGGTGATCCTCGCAGGTGCAGAACAGATAACGACATTCGACAATGCGCAGGCAGCAGACAATGCTGGTATCGAGTTCGAAATGTATACCGACCTGGAATTTTTCAAACGCTGGTGGAGTGGAACCGACATTTGGAAAAAACTCTACGTAAATACAAATTTCTCCTGGATTAAATCGAGCATAACTCTGTCTGAGGATAATGCGGCAGTTCAGACTTCAAGTTCTCGACCGCTGCAGGGGCAGAGCCCTTATGTTCTGAACTTCCAGTTGGGATATGACGACCCTGATCGCGGAACCAATGCGTCCCTCCTCTACAACGTTTTTGGTGAGCGAATTGTTGACGTGGGGACGAACGGCGCACCGGACGTCTATGAGCAACCCCGCCCACAGCTTGATTTTATATACTCGCAGTTCTTCCATGAGAACTGGAGAGTCAAGTGCCAGGCCAAGAACCTGCTTAATCCTGAGGTCGAATTAACCCAGGGTGACAAAACACGGCTCACGTTCGACGTCGGACGCGAATACACCATCTCGCTGCAGTGGTCCGATTGACGTCCGTACCACGCTTTCTTGCTACGCAGTGGGCTTTGCATGTTCCGTGCTGACCTCGGCCAGGGCTTCATCCACGTTGGTGTGCCGGACATCGCGGCCGTACACCAGGTAGAAAATATACTCGGCAATGTTCTCGCATCGATCGCCCACGCGCTCCATGGAGCGGGCAGCCCACATGATGTTCAGGATCATCGGGATTGAGCGCGGTTCTTCAGCCATGTAAGTCATCAGCTGGCGTGTAATAGAAGCATACTTGGCATCTACCTTGCTGTCGGCGTGCACTACTTCGACCGCTGTATCAACATCCATACGGGCAAATGCATCCAGCACCTGGCGCAGCATGTCTTTTACCAGCCCGCCCATGTGATCGAGCTCCTGGCGTACTTCCTCATTCAGCGTTCCGATCATTTCCTCTGCGACCATGCGGGCAACGCGCTTGGCCTCGTCACCGATGCGTTCGAGGTCGGTAATGGTCTTGATCACCGCCATCACCAGGCGTAAATCGGAAGCTGCCGGCTGACGCCGGGCCAGGATAACAGTGCATTCTTCGTCTATCGCAACATCCAGTGCATTCACACGGTGGTCGTTGGCGACGACCTGCCGGGCCAGAGCAACATCCATTTCAACCAGCGCCCGCACGGCCTGGCTTAACTGCTCCTCAACCAGGCCTCCCATTTTCATCACCTGGCTGCGCACACCCTCGAGTTCTTCGTTGAACTGGCGGGAGATGTGGTGACTGATGTTCAATTTATCCATAATTCTCTGCACCCCTAGCCATATCGACCGGTAATGTAATCCTCGGTTCGCTTTTTCCCGGGTTTGGTGAACAACTGGTCCGTTTCGCCGTATTCGATCATTTCGCCCAGGTACATGAAAGCGGTGCGGTCTGACACGCGCGCGGCCTGCTGCATATTGTGGGTAACAATAACAATGGTGTACTGCTGCTTTAGCTCATTCATCAGTTCTTCCACTTTCAGGGTGGATATGGGATCCAGCGACGAACACGGCTCATCCAGCAGGATGACTTGTGGTTGCACCGCAATTGCGCGCGCGATCACCAGGCGCTGCTGCTGGCCACCCGACAGGCCCAGGGCAGATTCATCCAGCCGGTCCTTCACCTCGTCCCACAATGCCGCACCTTGCAGGGCCTGCTCCACGCTTTCATCCAGCACCCGGCGGCGCTTGATGCCATGGATGCGCAAACCGTATGCCACGTTTTCATAAATTGTCTTGGGAAACGGATTGGGCTTCTGGAACACCATGCCGACTTCCCGGCGCAATTCCGCGACATCAATTTTCTTTTCCAGGATGTTGCGCCCCCCGAGGATGATCTCCCCCTCGGTGCGGCAACTCGGGATCAGGTCATTCATGCGATTGAAGCAACGCAGCAAGGTGGTCTTGCCGCAACCACTGGGGCCGATGAACGCCGTCACCTGTTTTGCAGCGATATCGATGCTGATTTCTTTCAGGGCCTGGACGTCACCGTAGTAAAGGTTCAGGCGGTGAACGCTTACCGCCACGGGCGTACCTTGCGGGAGCCCCAAATGAGCAGGCTCTGCACCCGGGGCCGTGAAAACCAGCTGTTCTTGCGCTATCACGTTTCCAATCCTCTGAATTTCTCCCGCAGGTGGTTGCGTACGCCAATCGCGGTAATGTTGAGCAACAGTATCACCAATACCAGCAACAGCGCTGTGGCATAAACCATTGGCCGCGCAGCTTCAACATTCGGGCTCTGAAAGCCTACATCGTAGATGTGGAAGCCCATGTGCATGAATTTT
>SHZL01000172.1 GCA_009692275.1 Lysobacterales bacterium
CTCCCCAGCCACAGGCTGTCCTCCTGCTTGTGCGAATGCGTTACGCGGAAGCGGCTGGTGCCAATGGTCGACACCCCGAGCAGGCCATCTTTGAGCGTATACCAGTCAACGATGCGCGCCAGCGTGCCGACGGGCGCGGTACGCACGGGTGCGATGGCTTCTTCGCCCTCGATGATCAGGCAGACACCAAATTCACTGTCATTGCGGGCACATTCGCGCACCATCGACAGGTAGCGTTGTTCAAAAATACGTAAAGGCAGCAGACCGCCTGGAAACAGCACGGTGCGCAGTGGGAACAGCGGAACTTCAATCGCGCTCATTGCCCTCAAGCATGCTGCAAAAACGGCTGGGGGCAGCATCGAAGCCGCCATTGCTCATGAACACCACGTGATCGCCGCTGCGCACGACGTCCTTCATTTGCTGCAGCAAGTCATCGCTGCGGGTAACCACGCGGCCCCTGCCTTCCAGTGGCGCCAGCGCCTCCTGCGGATCCCAGTTGATGCCCTCGCCAGCCTTGAGCCACACGCGGTCGGCCGCAACCAGCGCAGGGCCCAGCTCATCGATGTGCACCCCTGCGCGCATGGTGTTGCTGCGCGGTTCCAGCGCCACCAGCAAGCGGGCATTTCCGATGTTGCGGCGCAGGCCCTCCAGGGTCAGCCGAATGGCCGTGGGGTGATGGGCAAAATCGTCGTAAACGCGAATGTCGTCAATATTAGCGACCAGCTCCATGCGACGCTTGACGCCGCGAAATGTGGCCAGGGCAGCGAGCGCCTGTTTTGGGTCGACTCCCGCAGCAGCGCAGGCCGCGATGGCAGCACAGGCATTCATGGCGTTGTGCCGTCCCTGCATGGCCCAACTCAGTTTTCCCAACACCGCGCCAGCGCGGTACAGGTTGAGCTCGGAGCCACCGGGCTTTACCAGCTGCACCCCCCATTCCGCGGCGTCGCTACCCAATGCAAATCGCTGCAAGCGGCTCCAGCAGCCCTGCTCCAGTAGGGATTCCAGGTTGTCGTCCAGGCCATTGCTGATGATGGTGCCTTTGCCGGGTATGGTGCGGATCAGGTGATGAAACTGGGTCTGGATGGACGCGATGTCCGGGTAGATATCGGCGTGGTCGTATTCCAGGTTGTTGAGTACCGCTATTTGCGGGCGGTAGTGCACGAACTTGGCGCGCTTATCGAAAAACGCCGTGTCGTATTCATCTGCCTCGACCACGAAGAACTGTTTGCCGTCCCTGGCCGAGGTGCCGAAATCATGCGGTACGCCACCGATCAGGAAGCCGGGTTGCAAACCGGCCTGTTCAAGTATCCACGCCACCATGCTCGAGGTGGTGGTCTTTCCGTGGGTGCCGGCGACGGCAATGACCGACTTGCCGCGCAAATAGTTCTCACCCAGCCAGCGCGGCCCCGAGGTGTAGTTCATGCCCTTGTTCAGGACATACTCAATCGCCGGGTTGCCGCGGCTCAGTGCATTGCCGATCACAACCAGGTCGGGCTGCGGGTCGAGATGTTCCGCGGCATACCCTTCAAACACCTCGATGCCCTCGGCTTCCAGCTGCGTGCTCATAGGCGGATAGGTGTGCTGATCGGAGCCGGAAACCCGGTGGCCGGCGCGCTTGGCAAGCAGGGCCACGCCACCCATAAAGGTACCACCAGCGCCCAGAATGTGAATGTGCATGGAGATCAGCCCTTGTTTCAGCTCAGGTTGTAAACAGCAGGTCAACGACAACAAAATTCAACGCAAAGATCAATACCGCAACCAGCATGCCAAGGCTCATGTTCGTGGACAAGGCGCGGCGGTAAATGTGCGCATCGACCACCATGCTCCAGACAAAAGTGCCCACCCATACCAGCACCAGCAAGGGCTGGGCTGCTCCCGGACGTGCTTGCAGGACCAGCAGAATGGAAATGGCACCAAACATCAGGCCGGTGCCGGACAGCGCAGTGATGGTTTGGGGCAGGCGCGAGCTGATCTGGCGCAAACCGAGCAGCGCGGCGATGGCAATGAACTGGATTAAAACCGCCACCAGGCTGCGCGGCGCGGTTTCTGTTTCGCTCAGCACATTGTCGGCCACAAAACCCTCAAGCATGTAGAGCAATGCAAGCAGGAAAGCCAGTCCCCTGCCGGCCGGCAAATCCTGGGGCCCGCTGCGCAAACGCATGATGTCGGCCAACTGCAGGATGAAGCGGCCGGTGCCGCTGGGCCGGGGGAGGGTGGTCACTTGCTATGCGCGGCTGCGCAACACGCTGTTGATGCGCTGGAATACTTCCTCAATGCTGCCCTCGCCCAGTATTCGGGTCAGAACCCCCTTCCTGGCATAAAAAGCAATAACCGGGGCTGTTTGCTCCGCATACACCTTCATGCGATTGCGCACCACCGCTTCGTTGTCATCAACGCGGCCTTCCGCGGCGGCCCGTCCGGAAATCCGGGCTATGACCTGCTCTTCATCCACATCGATTTGCAAAGCCTCTTCCACCGGCTGGCCGAGGCGTTTCAGCAGGGCGTCCAGGGCTTCAGCCTGGGCGATGTTGCGTGGATAGCCATCCAGCACAAATCCTCCCTGTACATCGCTCTGGCCGAGGCGTTCCTCGATCAGGCCCAGCATGATGTCGTCGGAAACCAGGTCGCCGCGGTCCATGACGGCCTTGGCTTTCTTGCCCAGGTCAGTGCCTGCCGACACCGCTGCACGCAGCAGCACACCAGTGGAAATGTGCGGCAAACCCAGTTGCCTGGTCAACAGGGCGGCCTGCGTGCCTTTGCCGGAGCCCGGGGCGCCGAGCAACACGATTCGCATAATACACATCTCGTCTACTAGAATATGGCGTTAACGCTAACCGCTAGCCTTGATCAAGTCAATGCAGCATACCCTGGCCCAAATGAGTCGATATTCATGCTGAAAAACATACTCTATGCCCAATCCGGAGGGGTGACTCCGGTGATCAACGCCACCGCCTGCGGCGTCATTGAAACTGCGCGCAAACACCGCGACCGGATTGGCAAGGTGCTGGCAGGCAAGGATGGAATCATCGGCATTTTACGCGAGGAATTGATCGACACGAGCCGGGAAAGCAAGGGTGACATTGCGGCCCTGCGGCATACGCCCGGCGGGGCTTTTGGCTCCTGTCGCTACAAGCTCAAGAGCATTGAGGAGAGCCAGCGCGAGTATGCGCGCCTGGTCGATGTATTGCGTGCTCACAACATCGGATATTTTTTCTACAACGGCGGTGGCGATTCGGCCGATACGGCCTACAAGGTTTCACAAATCAGCAAGAAACTGGGTTTCCCGGTGCAGTGCATCGGTGTGCCCAAGACCATCGACAATGACTTGCCGATAACGGACACCTGCCCTGGTTTTGGTTCGGTGGCCAAGTACGTGGCGGTTTCCATCATGGAAGCGAGCCTCGATGTTGAGTCCATGGCTTCAAGCTCCACCAAGGTCTTTATCATGGAAGTCATGGGGCGGCATGCAGGCTGGATTGCCGCCGCCGGGGGACTGGCCCAGCGGGCAGAGGGGGATCCGCCGCATGTGATCCTGTTTCCGGAAGTGGTTTTTGACGAAGCGGCATTTCTGGCCAAGGTCAAACACGCCGTCGAGCACCACGGTTATTGTTCGGTGGTAGTTTCGGAAGGAGTGCACTATCCGGACGGCCGTTTCCTGGCTGAAGCCGGGTCGCGGGATGCCTTTGGCCACGCCCAGTTGGGAGGAGCGGCTCCGGTGGTGGCGGAACTGGTCAGGTCGGCACTGGGTTACAAGTACCACTGGGCGGTTTCCGACTACCTGCAGCGTTCCGCCCGGCACATCGCCTCCGCCACGGACGTCGAGCAGGCTTATGCGGTCGGCCAGGCGGCCGTGAAACTGGCCTTGCAGGGCAAGAACGGGGTCATGCCCGTGATCAAGCGGGTATCCGGCGATCCGTATCGCTGGAAGATCGAAGAGGCGTCGCTGAGCCGCGTGGCCAACCGCGAGAAACTTATGCCCCGGAACTTCATCAGCAAGGACGGTTTCGGCATCACGTCCGCCGCGCGCAAGTACCTTGAGCCGCTGATCCGCGGTGAGTCCTATCCGCCCTACGACAAGCGCGGATTGCCACGCTATGTCCGGCTGAAAAAGAACCTGGTGAAAAAGATGCTGCCGGAATTTAAGGTGTAGACCGCTATCCCGTAGCTGCCGCTCCCGGCCATCCATCGGCAACTGCTCCTGCGTTGCCCTACCTCCTGCATCCCTGCAGTCGTGGCCTGCGCGGCACCGGTGCGTCCTTGCACAATGGCCGCTCCCGGCCATCCATGGCCTGCGCGGCACCGGTGCGTCCTTGCACAATGGCCGCTCCCGGCCATCCATCGGCAACTGCTCCTGCGTTGCCCTACCTCCTGCATCCCTGCAGTCGTGGCCTGCGCGGCACCGGTGCGTCCTTGCACAATGGCTGCTTGGCCGGGAAGTGTTCGGCGGGTCGGCATTTTTCTTGGTTTTTTGTTAACATGGCGCGATTTTTCGGCACGGTGCCGTATTGGCCCCGGCGCGGACGGGTGCCGGTAGCAGCACTTGATATTCGCTTACTGATTTCTTGAGGGAGTTTCTGATGACTTACGATATGGCGATCTCGCTTGCGCTGGGCGCGGCCCTGCTGGCTGTTGTCTATGGCCTGTTCATGGCCAAATGGGTATTGAGCCAACCGGCGGGCAACGACAAGATGCAGGCCATTGCAGCTGCGATCCAGGAAGGCGCCGGTGCGTACATGAACCGTCAATACTCAACCATTGCGGTGGTGGGTGTCGTGCTGTTTGTGGCAGTGGGTTTCGCCCTGGGCTGGCCGACTGCGATCGGTTTTGCCGTGGGTGCGCTGTTCTCCGGCATGGCAGGTTATATCGGCATGTTTGTTTCGGTTCGTGCGAATGTACGCACGGCAGAAGCGGCACGCTCCGGCATCAGCCCGGCGCTGAACCTCGCTTTCCGCGGCGGCGCCATTACCGGCTTGCTGGTGGTTGGCCTGGGTCTGCTGGGAGTGGCGGGATACTTCGCCCTGCTGCAAAAAATGGGTAGCTCTGAGGCGGATGCCCTGCATGCTTTGGTGGGGCTGGCCTTCGGCGGCTCGCTCATCTCCATTTTTGCCCGCTTGGGTGGTGGCATTTTCACCAAGGGCGCCGACGTGGGCGCAGATCTCGTGGGTAAAGTGGAAGCGGGAATTCCCGAGGACGATCCGCGCAACCCGGCCGTTATCGCGGATAATGTTGGCGATAACGTCGGCGATTGTGCCGGTATGGCAGCCGACCTGTTCGAGACCTATGCGGTGACCCTGGTTGCCACCATGTTGCTGGGCAGCCTGATGGTCGAAACCGTTGGCGCCAACGCAGTGATTTACCCGGTGGTGCTGGGGGCCCTGTCCATTGGTGCCTCGGTTATCGGCACGTTTTTCGTAAGCATTAAAACGGGTGGCAAAATCATGGGCGCCTTGTATAAAGGTGTCATCGTTTCCGGCGTTCTCGCAGCGATTGCGTTCTACCCGGTAACCACGATGGTCATGGGTGATGACTCCATGAACCTCTACTTTGCAGCCCTGATTGGCCTCGCCCTGACCGCGGCCATGGTGGTTATTACCGAGTACTACACCGGCACCGACTACAGCCCGGTGAAGAAAATAGCCGAGGCTTCAACCACCGGACATGGGACCAACATCATTGCCGGCCTGGGCGTATCCATGAAAGCCACTGCTCTGCCCGTGCTGGCAGTGTGTGCGTCTATCTGGGGGGCGTTTGAATTGGCTGGCCTGTACGGAATCGCCATCGCCGCGACCTCCATGCTGTCCATGACCGGCATGATCGTGGCGCTGGACGCCTTTGGCCCGATCACCGACAACGCGGGTGGAATCGCCGAAATGGCCGACCTGCCCGAAGATGTGCGCAAAACCACCGACGCACTTGATGCCGTGGGCAATACCACCAAAGCCGTTACCAAGGGTTATGCCATTGGTTCTGCCGGTCTGGCTGCGCTGGTCTTGTTTGCCGACTATACGCACGTTCTGGAGAAGGAAGGCTTCGGTGTGCTCGCTTTTGACCTGTCTGACCACCGCGTCATCATTGGCCTGTTC
>SHZL01000173.1 GCA_009692275.1 Lysobacterales bacterium
GGAAGTCGGCCACGAAGACGCCGATCACCATCGTGTCGGCCGACAACGCAGCCGGCACCGAACCCGGGCTCCAGGGATGCACGAGCCAGACATCGCGGCCCGTGACGGCAGCGGCGCTGGGAAATGGGGTCAGAGCCCTTTTCCCTCAGGCGAGAGTTCAGTCGCAGAAGGCGAAGCCGAGAAAAGGGCTTCCATTCGACTTATACTCTCGACTATGAATTCTACAATTCAAACCATCTCCCTTTATCCTGCTGCTTTGGCCATTAAGAACCAAAACACAGCTGCAACCACTTCAGTTTCCACACTGCTGGCAATCAGCCACAGCCTTGAAGAAACTGTCATACGCCATTCATTAGACGGAATTTTTTATGCAGGTTTTCAGCGTTTTTCAGCATTTCTACCGCAGATCAACCGTTTTCGTTACCTGGCCAGCCGCTGTAAAAAAGTATATGTATTTGGCTATGCCGATACTGCCGTGCCGCAAATCGATAACCTTGAATATATATCCCTAGAAGCAAACGCGCCGCTGGTCCTGGAATGGTTCATTGTTATTGAAAACAAGAATTTTTCTGCCGCGCTGCTTACACGCCAGATCAGCCCCGACCTGCAAAATGAATTTGGGCGCGGAAGGTTCTATCAGGGTCTGGTCACGTTTGAAGATGAGATTATCAACCCCGTCGCCCAATTACTGGCAAACGCCCTGGGCGTCCAGGAAGCACGTGTTGACCCTGCGCATATCCCGCCGCCGGTCAGCACATACATCCAGGAACTTGGTGGTTACATGGAACGCGCACAAAGCCAGTTGGCCAAGCTGTATCAAAACCTGGCAAACCGCACAGCCGCGCTGGAACGCATGGAAAGTGTCGTGCGCCGCATGATCTCACGTCAGGCGTGGGATGATGCCATTCTTACAATGGACGCGCCCGAAACGCAGGCGCAATCTTTTGCAAAACGCACTTTAAGCGTCATGTTTACGGATATTCAAAACTTCACACCTTTATTCAACTCAGTTGATGTTGTCAAATTAACTGCTCTGCTCAACAAATACTTCAACATCATTGCCACTGTCATCTATCAGCACCACGGTGATATTGATAAATTTCTGGGTGATGGCATGTTGGCATTCTTCGATAATCCGCGCGAAGCCCTGCTGGCCGCCGCAGAAATTCAAACCCGTCTCGCATACTTTAATACTCAAAACGCCGCTCATCTTAACCTGCAACTAAATACGCGCCTTAGCATTGCGACGGGTGAATGCGTGATTGCCCGAATCGGCTCAAATGACCGCCGCGAAACTACGCTCATCGGTGATGCTGTCAACATCGCCAGCCGCTTGGAAACGCATAGCCCGATCAACGGTATCGCCATGGATAAGATTACCTATCAACAAACGGGTTTCTCCCCAGCTTTTTCAGGCCGCGATGTCAATATAAAAGGTAAAGGCATACAGCGTACGTACACCGCCGAATTTGATGGATTAATCTCTTTGCTGGATGAACCATGACTTGCAGTGGTTAACAGCGGGGAAATGGGGTCAGAGCCCTTTTCCCTCAGGCGAGAGTTCAGTCGCAGAAGGCGAAGCCGGGAAAAGGGCTCTGACCCCATTTCCCCATTTCCCGCGACCTTTGCCACCCCGTGGGCGATCACGATTTTGCCTGCGACTAAAGGAGAAACCATGAACAAGCTCAATCGCCTCAGTTTCCTGAGCCTTTTGCTCACCACCTGCTGCTGGCTGACGGCCTATGCGGCGCCGGCAAGCTACGATGTCATCCTGCGTGGCGGCACGATTTACGACGGCAGCGGTGAGAAACCCTATACCGGCGACGTGGCCATCCGTGGCGACCGGATCGCGGCGATGGGTGACATCGGCGAGCCCAGCGCAGCGCTCGAGATCAATGTCGCGGGCCTGGCGGTTGCGCCAGGCTTTGTCAACATGATGTCCTGGGCCAACGAATCGCTGATCGAAGACGGCAAGTCGCAGAGCGATATCCGCCAGGGCGTGACGCTGGAAATCATGGGTGAAGGGGATTCGATGGGCCCCCTGAACGACCGCATGAAGCAGGACATGACCGATGCACAAGCGGACATCCGCTACGAAGTCGAATGGACCACCCTGGCTGAGTACCTGGCGTATCTCGAACGGCGCGGCATTTCGCCGAACGTTGCCTCGTTTATCGGCGCCGCCACCCCGCGCGACTATGTTATCGGCCAGGAGGACCGCGCGCCGACCGCGGAGGAACTCGATCAGATGCGCGCACTGGTTCGCCAGGCCATGCAAGAAGGGGCTTTGGGCATCGCATCTTCACTGATCTACCCACCCGGCAGTTTTGCCAGGATCGACGAACTGATCGAACTTTCCAAAGTTGCCGCCGAATACGACGGCATGTACATCTCGCATATGCGCGATGAAGGCGCCAGCCTGCTGGAAGCCATAGACGAACTGCTCACCATTGCCCGGGAAGCCAATATCCGCGCCGAAATTTATCATCTCAAGGCCGCCGGCAAACCCAACTGGCATTTGTTTGACCAGGCGGTTGCAAAAGTCGAGCAAGCCAGGGCCGAGGGGCTGCAGATCACGGCGGATATTTACACCTACCCGGCAGGTTCCACCGGGCTCAATGCCACGATACCACCGTGGGTCCAGGAAGGCGGTTTCGAAGCCTCCGTGGAGCGCATGAAAGACCCCGCGATCCGCGAAAAACTGGCGCGTGAAATGCTCGAACCCTCGGACGCGTGGGATAACATGTACCTCGGTGCAGGTACGCCGGATAACATCCTGCTGGTCGGTTTCAAGTCGGAGGCGTTGAAACCGCTGACCGGCAAAACCCTGGCCGAAGTTGCGAAAATGCGCGGTACCGATCCGCGTATGACCGCGATGGACCTGATCATCGAGGATGACAGCCGTATCGGCACGGTGTACTTCAGCCAATCTGAGGACGTGGTCAGGAAGGCGGTTGCCTTGCCATGGGTCAGCTTCAACTCCGATGCGGCATCGATCGCACCGGAGGGCGTGTTCCTTCTGAGCAACACGCACCCGCGCGCCTACGGTAGTTTCGCCAGGGTGCTGGCGAAATATGTCCGCGACGAAAAGGTTCTGACATTGGAGGCGGCCATTCACAAGCTGGCGACACTGCCGGCCATGACCATGAAAATTGACCAGCGGGGACAGCTGAAGAATGGCTACTACGCTGACGTGGTGGTGTTTGATCCGGCCAAAATCCAGGATAACGCCACGTTCATCAAACCGCACCAGTACGCGACCGGTATGCTGCATGTATTCGTCAACGGTAAACAGGTGTTGAAGGATGGCGAGCACACGGGCGCCAAACCCGGGCGGTTCGTGCGCGGGCCGGGCTGGAAAGGCGAGGGTAAACAGGAATGAATGATTCCAGCCACAATAGCGACGAAGGCCTGGTGCGCGGCATCGGCACCTGGGCGCTGAGCGCCAATATCATCAACATGGTCATCGGCGCGGGCATCTTCGTCCTGCCGGGGGTCGTGGCGGCGCAGATCGGGCCGGCCGCCCTGATTGCTTACCTGGTGTGCGTGGTCATCGTCGGGTTGGTGTTCCTGTGTTACGCAGAGGTTGGCAGCCGGGTTACGCGTAGTGGGGGCAGCTATGCCTACGTCGAGGACGCTTTTGGCCCGTTCGCCGGATTTGTCACATCGACCCTATTGTGGCTGGGATACGCGGTGTTCTCGGATGCGGCGCTCGCAGTGGCCCTGACCAATGCCCTCGCCCTCAAGTTGCCGCTGCTGAGCCAGGGCCTACCGCGCGGCCTGTTCATACTGGCCCTGTTTGCGTTCCTCGCCGTGATAAACATCGTTGGGCTTAAACAGGGCGTGAGGCTGGTGATCGTGAATACCATCGCCAAGCTGGTTCCGCTGGTGCTGTTAGCCGTGGTGGGCCTGTTCTTTATCAACTTCGATAACCTGGTCATTGTTGAATGGCCCAGCCTGCGTAATTTCGGCGCTGCGGCACTGGTTTTGTTCTTTGCTTTTGGCGGCGCAGAGACGGCCCTGAACTCCAGTGGCGAAATCCACAACCCGGCCAGAACCATCCCGCGCGGATTGTTGCTGGGCGTCGGCGGCATTTTCACGATGTACGTCGCCCTGCAGGTTGTGGCGCAGGGCACGCTGGGCCCGCAACTGGCGAATAACACGGCAGCCCCGCTGGCCGCAGCGGCCACGGTGGTGCTGGGCAATTGGGGAGCCCAACTGTTATTGCTCGGCATGGTCATTTCGATATTCGGCAACCTCAGCGGTGATGTGCTGAACACGCCGCGGGTGATTTTCGCATCTGCCCGCGATGGACTGCTTCCGGGTGTGCTGGCCAAGGTGCATCGCAGGTATCACACACCATATATCGCCATCCTGTTTTACGCGGCTTTCGGCGGGCTCGTCGCACTGACCGGCACCTTCAAGCAACTCGCGGTGGTCGCATCCGGTTCCTTACTGCTGATCTACCTTGGGGTCAGCCTGTCCGTAATCGGCCTGCGCCGTCGCCAGGGGCCCCCTTCTGCAGCGCAGTTCCGCATCCCCGGCGGACCCATCGCGCCTGTCCTGAGTGCAGTGGTCATCCTGTGGCTGTTGTCGCAGATGACAGCGAGCGAGGCCATTGGAGTCGGGGCGCTGCTGACCATTACGGTGGTTATTTACCTTGCCCGCCATGCATTCAGGAAATCAGTCCATTAGCACGATTGAGCGGGGAACAAGCATGCAACAGATACTTACCCGGCTGTGTTTGACGCTGTGCGTGTGGGCTCCACTGGCGGCCCTGGCGCAAACCGACCCGGCACTGCGGTTCATGGCCGTCCCCGCTGTCGATCGCAGCTACACGCTCAGCCAGTTCAAGGAAGCGCTTCCGGCCGAAACCATCCACCTGTTCGACACCCAGCACGGCAAGGAAAAAAACTACCGGGGCTTTCCGCTTGCGGCGGTATTGAATCTGGCCTTCGGACCCGACTGGCAGCACGAAAACTACACGGAAATGATTTTCACCGCGCTGGACGGCTACGCCGCGGTCAGCACGCTGGACAAACTGGGCCAGTCCGGCGGCTACCTCGTATTTGAGGACCTCGACGTCACCGGCTGGGAATTGATCGGGAGCAAGCAGGCCAATCCGGGGCCTTATTACCTCGTGTGGTCGCAACCTCAGCAGACCACGCAGAACCAGTATCCATGGCCCTGGGGAATCACCCGCATTGAATTGGTACGATTCCAGGACCGTTACCCCCGCGTCTACCCGCTGGGCGTTGAAGACTCCAGCGACGTATTCCAGGGATTCCTGACCTTCAAGCGCCGTTGCATGCGCTGTCATGCACTTGACCAGCAGGGCGGAAAGATAGGGCCGGACCTCGACGCCCCGCAAAGCGTCACCGAGTACCGCTCGCCGGCGATGCTCAAGGCCTACATACGGCAGCCGTCCGCGTTTCGCTACACCCAGATGCCGGATCATACTGACCTTTCCGAAAAGCAGCTCGATCAGATCGTCGATTACCTGCGCCACCAGGCAAAACAGTAGAAACCCAAAAAGGGGCCAAACCCAAAAAGCAAAAAGGGGCCAAGCAAAAAGGGGCCGGGAAAAGGGGGGAAAAGGGGTCAGAGCCCTTTTCGACCCCTTTTCGTTATCCTGGCGCTCGGAAAAGGGCTCTGACCCCTTTTCGCAACCGCGGCCAAAATGAAGAAGCCACCCTGATTGCGCAAAAACGCGCAAGCGACGGCGTGGTTGCGCCTCTGTTTGCTTTCCTCAATGCCAGTGACCAGTCAGAAAACCTGGTGAAGTATTTTGAGGAACGCTGGACCGGCATGGATGACTTCCAGAAAACGATCCCGGCGCCTGTATTTGGCTATAGCGAAATGGCCGATATCGCGTTTGCTTACCGCAAAGCTGGTAACCAGGATCGTTTCGACGAGGCCATGGCGGCGCTGGGCGCTGCCAACCCGTGAAAGGGGTCAGAGCCCATTTCCGGAGCCCATTTCCGTGGCCGAAGGCCCAGCTGCGGAAAGCGAGGACGAGAAAAGGGCTCTGACCCCTACACAG
>SHZL01000003.1 GCA_009692275.1 Lysobacterales bacterium
CAAGTCAATCAATCCAAAGTCTATCAATTTTGGCACAATCACCTTCAGCCTGGCTCTTGTCTTTGCCGGGGGGTTTGCTTACAGCCCGCTGGCCACTGCGCAGGAGGCGGATGAAGCTACCGAGCTTGAGGAAGTGGTCGTCACCGCCTCGCGGCGTGAAGAGAAATTACAGAATGTCGCCATGTCCGTATCCGTGGTTGATGTCAAACAGTACACGGATGCCGGCCTGACCAGCTTGGCGGACATCCTGCCGTTTGTGCCGGGTGTGTCGGTGGTGGGCGGCGGTGGAAATTTCTTTAACGAGGTTTATATCCGCGGCATCAATGCCGTGCTGGCCGCTGGCGTTACCAGTTATGTCGATGACATCCCGATTGGATCATCGACGGTTTATACCACCCCCGCCCCACTGGACGGCACCCTGTTGGACCTCGGCACCCTGGATGTGCTCAAAGGCCCGCAGGGCACCCTGTACGGCTCCAGCGCCTTGGGCGGCATATTGAAATTCAATACCCGGGAAGTGTCACTCACTGACTGGACCGGCAGCCTTTCTGCGAACCTGTCCGATACCCATCGCGGTGGCCTGAACCAATTGTACCGGGTGAATGCCAATGGACCCCTGGCCAAGGACGCACTGGGCGTGAGCTTTACTGCCTTCTGGAACGACAAGACCGGATATATCGACAATGTGAGCATACCGAAGGACGGTTGGGATGATTACCAGTATTGGGGCGCTTCCGGCAGCTTGCGCTGGGCCGCGACCGACAAGCTCGAAGTCAAGGTCCAGGGTCTGTACCAGAAATCCAAGCAGGACGGCCTGGCGACCATACAGGCCAACTCCGCCGACGATTACCTGTTGCCTGGTGTGGGTGCCGGGGAGCCCTGGTATGGCAAGTACGAGACCGGAGAGGCGCTGATCAACCCCAGCGAATTCGAGGCTGACATGCTGGGCCTGACCATCGACTATGACCTGGGCTTCGGCGTGCTGTCTTCGATCACCAGCACACAGTCGGAAAACTTTACGCAGTCGCAGGACCTCACGGTTCCGTTTGCATTCTTCGCAGATATCTTTTTCCCTGACAGTGCGCCACACACCTCGGCATTTTTTGTAGGCGACCTGGGCTTTGACAAGTTCACCCAGGAGTTGCGGCTGGTATCCACCTCCAATCAGAAATTTGAGTGGATAGTAGGCGGTTTCTACACCAGCGAAGAAGGTCACAACACCCAAGTGTTGGACATCACCCCGCCGGTAGACTTGTTCTACGCCAATTTCCCATCGAATTACGACGAGTTGTCGCTCTATGGCACTGGCACCTACTACTTCACACCTGATTTCGACGGTAGCGTAGGCGTGCGGTACTCGGATTACAGTAATGACGTGCAACTGGAAGCCAAGGGGCCTCTGGTTGCGCCGGTCCCCCTGACCAAGATCAGTGACAATGTCACCAACTGGCTGTTCAACCTGCGCTACCGGGTCGCCGATAACATGGCGGTTTATGGCCGCATTGCCAGCGGCTACCGCCCGGGCGGGGCCAACTTCCTGCTGCTTGACCCGAGCGGTAATCCGCTCACCGAGGCGTTTTACAAACCCGACTCCTTGTGGAGCTACGAACTTGGCCTCAAGGGCACATCTGAAGACGGGCGCTTTGGCTATGACGTTGCCGCGTTTTATATCGACTGGCAGGATTACCAGATCGGCATAGTTCGCGGCGGCCTCCAGGTTGCCGGAAACGCCAGCAAGGCCACCAGCAAGGGCTTCGAAGCCTCCCTGAGTTTTGCCCCAACCGAAGCGCTGGTCTTCACGGGCGCCTTCTCCTACATCGATGCCAAGCTCGCGGCCGACGAGCCGGACCTGGGAGGTTTGGATGGCGATCAATTGCCCGATACCCCCAATTGGCAGACCGCCCTGGACGTGCAGTACAACTTCACCCTGGGAACTATGCCCGCCTATGCCGGCGCATCGTGGCTCTACAAAGGCTACATGCCGGTTGGATTCGATGGCTATACCGACAGCGACGGCGTGTACTGGCCGCCTTCGTCACCGAACCTCATCATCGATGGTTACAGCCTGGTTGACCTGCGCGCCGGCTTCACTGCCGGAAGCTTTGACGTTTCGCTGTATGTCACCAATCTGATGGATGAATGGGCTTACACCAGCTTTGCGGCCACGTTCACCGCTCCCTCGCTCGCCACGCCGACCCGTCCCCGGACCTTCGGTGCGGTTTTAAGGTGGAATTTTTATTAATCGCAGGCAAAACCATGACTACCGGGGCCTGGTTTCAGGCCCCGCTTCTGCAGGGATGCAACTGGGGTCAGAGTAAATACCCTGGCACGTTGCTCTGGCCCCAAAACCTGACCCGAGAATATTTACTCTGACCCCATCAGCACAGGTGAGATCAATCCCGCAGCAGGGGCAGTGGTTGGGCCAGCCGCGCGGGCTGACCATCCTGTTCCTCACCGAGATGTGGGAGATCTTCTCCTACTACGGCATGCGCTCGCTGCTGGTGTACTACATGACCAAGCAGCTCCTGCTCGGTCAACAGCAGGCCTCGCTGATCTACGGCATTTATACGGCCACGGTCTATTTCACGCCGATCATCGGCGGCGCTATTTCCGATCGCTGGCTCGGCCGCAGGCGTGCCGTGATCATCGGCGGCAGCATCATGGCGATCGGTCATTTCATGATGGCCTCAGAAGCGTTCTTCTATTTCGCGCTGGCGGCCATTGCAATTGGCAACGGACTGTTCCTGCCCAGCCTGCCGAGCCAGATCGACGGCTTGTACACCCAGGAAGATCCGCGCCGGGGTTCGGCCTACAACATCTACTACGTTGGCATAAACCTCGGCGGGCTGCTGGCTCCGCTGGTCTGCGGCACCCTGGGCGAGGTCTACGGTTGGCACTGGGGGTTTGGTGCGGCAGGCATCGGCATGCTGCTTGGCCTGGCAATATATATATTCGGCAGGCGTTATCTGCCGCCAGACTCGAAGATTCCAAAGCGGCAGGAAGCCGGACTCAATCCGGTGTCCCGTGCTGCCACGGACCTGCGCAGGACCGTGCTCGTGCTGGGCGCGATCGGCTTGACGGTCATGCTCTTTCGCGGCGCCTACGAGCAAGTTGGCAACACCATCGCGTTGTGGGCCGACTCGGCGGTCGATCGGGTCGTCGCCGGCGGGCTTTCCATTCCCATGACCTGGTTCCAGGCGCTCAATCCGCTGCTGGTCATCCTGTTGACGCCCCTGTTCGTCGCGCATTGGACCCGCCAGGCGGTCAAGGGTCGGGAGCCTGCACCGGCACGCAAGATGTCCTTCGGCGCGCTGGGCGTGGCGGCGGCGTACCTGTTGCTGGCGGCTGTCAGCGGGGCCAGCTCTGCAGGTCAGGTCAGCTGGCTGTGGCTCGCGTTGTTCTTTTTAATCCTCACTGCAGGCGAGTTGTTCATTCTTCCGATTGGCCTTGGATTGTTTGCACGGCTGGCACCGGAAGGATACGGCGCCACCACGATCGCTGCGTGGTTCTTCGCCGCGTTCGGGGGCAATTTGCTGGCCGGTGTGCTGGGAATGCTGTGGAGCGTGATCGGGCATACCGAGTATTTCGCCCTGATGGCCGGGGTGGCGGCGACTGCGGGCCTGGCCTTATGGCTGCTGGATGGTCCGGCAGGGCAGTTGAAGAAGACGCATGCGGCGGTTTTGGGGTCAGAGTAAATAATCTGGCACGATGCTCTGACCCCAAACCCTGACCCGAGAGTATTTACTCTGACCCCAAAACCTGGCCTCACCGCAGCAGCATGGCAATCACAACCACACCAATGATCAGTAGTACCGCGGGGAGCAGCCATTTGGCCAACCCTTTGGATTGGGCGGGTGGCGTTGACGCAACGCTTTTCGGTTGTTGGGGCGCGGGATTTAAACGGGCAGCGGTATCTGCTATGGCATCCTTGCCGGGACTCTGCGAGGCTTTTGCCGCAGTTTTCCTGAAAGCATAATCAGGACAGTGTTCCAGGAACCACGAGCGGCCCGTATCAAGCCCCAGCCGGAATCTCAGCTCGCCGATCATCTTCAGAGTGGAGTGCGTGCTGTCGTATAGTGCCCGCTTCTCGCTATGCAGAAGTATCGTTGCGCAATCACTTAGCTCTGGCTTGATCTCCAATGCCGCCTGCACTTCCCCTGCGCTGGCGCCCCGATCAATGCCCAATTTTGAGTAAAGGTCTTTCACGTATTCCTCAGCAATTTGACGGCTTCCTCGATTCTCCTGAATCTCTCTTTCGCCACCGCAACTGCAGCTTCTCCCATTGCTTCAACCCGGCCGGAATGGAATATGGCTGTCAGGTTCTCATAGGCGCTTTCAATTTCGCTCTGCGTTGCGCTTAAACCGACGCCCAGAGCAGCGCGGGCTTGCTCAATCGTCATGCGCGCACCCGGCTGGCCGTCGTTTGCGGAATTTTCGAGCAGACCCTCGCTGGAAACCTGATCCCACCAAAGCATGCTGCTTGGGTCGCCGGGCTGAGAAAATGCAGAACCGGATATGGTTTGAAAGCGTTTTTCCAGGAGCTCAATTCCCAGGTACAGGGCATCGGCATAAAAGCGCAGGATATGGTTCTCGGTTATCGCTATGCGGCGATCGGCCATCGACATGGTTATGGCCAGGTCGAGAAAAGCCGTGCGCAGTTCCCTGCTTTCCTGCGCGACAGTGCGGATCGCCGTTTCAATGCTCTTCGAATCGCCTTTGCGTATGGTCGCCAACACGTCATCGGTCGTTGTCGTTCCCATGCTGTCGGGAAAATGCGAGGCGGCAAATTCCAACTCGGATTCATCCAGTGTGCCGTCGCTCGCGGCCACCCACAAAAGCAGCAGCTTGACGCAACTTGCCAACTGCTCTTTTTGGCTCTGCGGCGCACCCTTCAATTTTGAGTTTACGATTGACATCGTTGCCTTTACCCCTCACTCGCCGGTTTCCAACCCGGCCCACGCACCGCGCGGCCAGGTGTCGCGCCAGTATGAGCTCCATTGCTGACCACGGGCACGCCGTTGACCAGCACGTGCACCATGCCAATGGAATATTGATGCGGGTCGTCAAACGTGGCCTTGTCCGCAATGACTGCAGGATCGAAGATAGCCACGTCTGCGAAGTAGCCCGGCGCGAGCCGGCCACGAGCGGGGACATGCAAGGTTTCTGCGGGCAAGAGGGTTAATCTGCGCACGGCTTCCTGCAGCGTAATGACCTGTTCCTCGCGGACGTACTTACCCAGTAATCGGGCGACGTTTCCATAGGTACGCGGATGGGAGCCGCCTTCCAGCGTCTTGCCTTCGGCTGCCGGGGCATCTGCATCGGAACCGAACATTACCCACGGCTGGCGAATCTGCTTTTTCAGGTTTTCCTCGGACATGAGGAAATAGACGGTACCAACACGGGAGCCGTCTTCAATCACCAGGTCGATGATGGTATCGCGGTAGTCCTGTCCGCGCTCCTTCGCGACTTCGGTCAGTGTTTTGCCCATGTATTTTTTCTTGAGTTCTTCGTTCTTGAACTCAAGCAGGATCATGCCATCAGGGCCGGCGAGAAACCCTATGTTTTCCCAATCCTGGGCGTTAACGGCCATTTCCTCTTTTACCCGGGCACGGGTTGCAGGGTCCTTGAGACGCTCGACCCATTTGTCGTAACCACCCGCCTGCACCCAGGTCGGCATCGATGCATCCAGGCCGGTTGCCCCGGCAACATAGGTATACATGTCGGCCGTGACCGCAACACCCTCGTCCCGCAGCGCATTGATCCTGGCGATGGCCGTATCCATCTTGTCCCAGTTCGGCTGGCCGGCGGCTTTCAGATGGTGAATTTTGACCGGCAGGTTGGCTTCCCGCCCGATGCGCAGGGTTTCGTCGATGGCCTCGATGAATTTATTGCCTTCACTGCGTATATGGGCTGTATAGATGCCGCCGTACTGGCCTGCAACCTTGGCCAGTTCCACCAGCTCTTCGGTTTCCGCATAGGTGCCGGGCACATAAATCAGCGCGTCGGTTAAGCCCAGGGCACCGTCCTGCATGGCCTGCCCGACCTGTGACTTCATGAGCTCAAGTTGTTCCGGTGTCGGGTCCACGTCATCCATGCCCAGGACATTCACGCGCACCGTGGCAGCAGACACAAAGGTTGCGAAGTTGGGTGCTACCCCGCTGGCTTCAACGGTTTTCAGGTACTCGTCCACGGTACGCCAGGACAACTCAACGTCCTCTTCCGCGAACAGGGCCGCCCAGAATTCTGCAGCCGTGTCGCTCAGGGGACTGAGTGAGGCCTCGCTGAGCACTTCAAAGGTGACGCCCTGCAGCACATCGCTCATCGCCCTGCCGTCTGCCAGCAGTGACACATGCGCATGGCTCATTACATTGAAGAAACCGGGCGTCACGGCCAGCCCGCTTGCGTCGACGACAAGGGTGGCTGTGTCCTGGCCGAAACTGCCGATAGCACTCAAGCGATCTCCGCTGATTGCAATATCGGCCTTATAGGGCGGCGCTCCCGTTCCGTCGTAGATCGTTCCATTGCGGATCAGCACATCGTAATTGACGGCAAATGCACTGTAAGTGGTCAGCAAGCTGGCGGCAAAGGCGAGAAAGGTATTCAATGTCCGGAGCCGGTTCAATTTCCTTTCCTTCCTGATTGCATCGGGGAAGTCTGATTATGACCAGTTTTCAGCCGGAGAACAGCGCGCCACCGTTTTGGCACAGCGATTGGCCGGATTGGAATACCAGAAGTTTGGGGTCCGGGTAAGAATGCATGAACTGCTGAAGGAATCTTGATTATGAAACCGGTGCATAAATTAATCTGCCTGCCTGCCGTCGTGCTGGCAGCATTCCAGATGATTGACGTGAAATCCATTGCGGCTGCGGATATCCCGGACGTCAGCAACGCGGCTGTGGTGGAAGCCTTCGTCGATGGCGTAGTGAAACCCAGCATGAAAGAAACCCACAGCCCATCGGGCGTGGTGATGGTGATGAAGGAAGGGCGGATCATTCTGGCCAGGGGCTACGGATTTATCGATGTGGACAAGCGCATCCCCGTCGACCCCGTAAGCAGCCTGTTCCGGCCGGGTTCCATTTCCAAGTTGTTTACCTGGGTATCGGTCATGCAACTGGTCGAGCAGGGCAAACTGGACCTGGATGCCGACGTCAACCAGTACCTGACCACATTCCAGATCAAGGATACCTGGCCCGGTCAGCCCATCACCCTGCGCCACATCATGACACACACCCCCGGATTCGAAGACAGCGCGCTGGGCTTCCTCATCACCGACGACCCTGCGCGCATCATGCCGCTGGCGGATTCCCTGGCTAAATACCAGCCCAATCGCATCAATCCCCCCGGCCTGCATACCGCCTACTCCAACTACGCCACGGCGCTGGCCGGCCTGATCGTGGCCAATGTGTCGGGAATGGAGTTCAACGCCTACCTGCAAAAGAACATTTTTGACGTCCTGGGCATGCAGCACTCTACCTTTGTCGAGCCCCTGCCACCGGAACTGGCCGGTGACATGGCCAAGGCTTACAGCTATAACGCCGGCACCGACAGCTACGAGGAGGAAAAATACGAAATCATTTCCAATTTCGGGCCGGCAGGGGCGATGGCAGTCAGCGCTTATGACATGTCCCTGTTTGCTCATGCGCTGCTCAACGAAGGGGCATACCAGGGTCGCCGCATACTTGAAGCTGCAACATTGCAGCAAATGCTGGACGAAGGATTTGCCCACGACGACCGGGTCCGTGGAATGGGCCTGGGATTCATCGAACGTCGCTTCGGGCCCGAGGGATTCGATAATTTTGGCCACGATGGAGGCACCACCATTTTTATTTCCCACTTCGGAATGTCGCTGAAAGAAGATTTCATGTTGTTTTCCTCGTTCAGCGGTCCCGGCGCCGGGAAAACCGCGCATGCCTTTGTTGGTGCGTTTTACGATGAATTCTTCCCGCCCGACGTGCCCGTCATCGAACCTCCCGCGGATTTTGCGGATCGTGCCGCGAAATACACGGGCACGTTTACCAGCTGGCGTAACAACTTCAGTGATTTCGAGTCCCTGCTGCGCGGCCTGGGCGGCACGAAGGTAACCGCCCTGCCGGACAACACGCTGATGATTGGACCAAGCCGCTACGTGGAAGTGGATAAGAACCTGTTCCGCGAAGTCAACGGCAACGAGCGGATTGCATTCCAGGAAGACGCGGAGGGCGAGATCACCGGGATGGTGACAGATGGCATGGGGGTGTGGCAGGAATACCGCACGCCTTTCTATGAGGTCACGCAGTTCATCGGCTTGCTGGTCGGCCTGCCATTGTTGATCCTGCTGGGAGTGCTCCTGCGCCTCTGCTTTAATTGGCCTGGCTACAAATCGCTGGCCGGTGCGGAAAAAAACGCGCGGCGGGCATCGGTGCTGCTGGCGATATTCAATATCCTCTTCTTCATACTGGCGGGAATCGCCGTCAGCGGCGGTCTTATGTCCTTGATGTATGAGCTACCTACCCTGCTGAAGGTATCTTTCATATTTCCGATCCTGGCGACACTCGCGGCGCTGTACCACCTCTACCAATCTGCACAGCTGTGGCGTCAACCCGTATTTGGAAGCTCCATTTCCCGTATTGCTTACAGCATCGTGACACTGGCCGGGTTGGGCTTGAGCTGGTTTTATTACCACTGGAACCTGCTGGGGTTCAACTACTACAGCTAGGGAAACTCTGATTTATTCAGAGTTTTCCTGGTCACTGCGCCCGCGCAAATTGGCTTCGACCGGCACGCCGTCCTGCTTGTATACCGTGCCGCCTTTCATCACCAGGTCGACGTCCTGCAACAGGCTGATATAGCGCAGGACGTCTCCCTTGACCGCGACGATGTCGGCATAGCGGCCGGCTACCAGGCTGCCCCAACGCTGCTCGACGCGCATGAACTTGGATGGCCAGTAAGTGGCAGCCTGGATGGTCTCCATGGCGGGCACACCCATCACGTTGACCCAGACATCCAGTTCATGCCAGGTGGACTGGCAGTGAAATTTGAGCGGGATACCGCTGTCCGTGCCCACCAGCAGGACGACGCCAGACTCACGTAATTGCTGGAATTTGCGCTGCAGCGTTGGCTTGCGTTTGGGCGTCAACTGGAAATAGAGCAGTTCATCAGGGTGCGCAATGGATGCGGAAATGTCGGCGATGGTGTCCGCCTGCAGTCCACGGTTCCAGCAGTTGTCATCCAGGGCTTCCGGATTGTCCCGCGTGTACTCGTAGTTCCACAATCCTTCGACGGTTGGAGTCCAGTACAAGGGATCGCCGACGATCATGCCGGCAGCGGTACGCTCCTCGAGTGGAAGCATCACGCTTTCCGGGTATTCCGGCGCACTGGACAGGCCCGTATGCTCGAAGTTGTCGACGCCAACCAGCAGCCCGCGGCGTATCTCTTCCGGGCGGTGGGCATGCGCCACCACTTTGAGGCCACGTTTATGCGCCTGGTCGACCAGGGCCTGCGCTTCCTCGATTGTCATGAGATCCTGGTCGATCATCTTGATGACATCGACACCGGCATCAGCGAGCCGGTTGACCTTGTCGCGCGCGTCATTCGGGCCGTTTATGCCCCAGCGGTAATCTTCCGTGCCCGGGTAAGGCGCATGCTGCAAAAACGGCCCGGAGACAAACAGCCTTGGCCCGGGAATTTCCCCGTCATTGATGCGTTTGCGCACCTGCAGGCTGTCATCCAGCCCGGCGCCCAGGTCGCGGGCCGTGGTGACGCCCGCCAGTAACAGCTGCACCGCAGAAGCCGGCATGATTTCGCTGGCGAATCGTTGCTTGTAGGTCGGCATCCAGTGGTCGTAGTCGGCATGCCCATTGATATCCAGGTGCACATGCATGTCCCACAAGCCGGGCAGCACGCTCATCCCTTCCGTTGAAATCACTGCATAGCCAGCAGGTACCGGCAGTGAATCCACCGTGCCGATTTTCTCGATGGTCGCGCCGTCAACCAGTACCACGCTGTTGTGCAGCGGCGTCGAGCCCAACCCGTTGATCAGCGTGCCGCCCACCAGGGCTTGCTTGCCAGCCGCCGACGCGGTCGCTGCAAAGCATGCGGCTGAAAGGACGATCAAGAGTTGGCAGGACATCCGGAATCCGCTGTGTTCCATGTTCAATCTCCCAGCAGGAATTGGGTCGCTCTGACCCTGCATCCCGATATGTTTCAGGCCAGCTGGCGCACATTCAGCTGTGGCGCAGGCCTGGGCACGGGTGCAGTTGAGTACAACGTAGTGCGCTGGTATGGCTTGCGCCCGCAGGAGATGATCACGCGTTCCAGCGTGGCCGGTTTCATTTCCTGCCCGTGAACTGCGCCCGCCGCACGCGTGATGCTTTCGTTCATCAGGGTGCCACCTATGTCATTGGCGCCCGACTGCAGGCAAACCCGTGCGCCTTCCAGGCCCATTTTCACCCACGAGGTCTGGATGTTCGGAATGTGCGTGGACAGCACCAACCGCGATACGGCATGCATCAGCACTGCTTCGCGAAAGGTCGGGCCGCGCCGTGACTGGCCACGCCGGTAAATGGGCGCCTCATCGGCCACGAACGGCAGCGGCACGAATTCGGTGATGCCACCGGTACGAATCTGCAGTTCCAGGACACGCAGCAGGTGGACCGCCCAATGGTGGTAGGCATCAACATGTCCAAACATGATGGTGGCCGTGGTTGGCAAGCCGACCCCGTGTGCCGCCCCGACCACGGCCAGCCACTGCTCCGTGTTGAGCTTGTCCGGGCAGATGATTTCCCGGATATCGTCGGACAGGATTTCCGCCGCGGTACCCGGCAGGGTCTTGAGCCCAAGCTCTTTGAGCTGCCGCAAGAACGCTGGAATTGTGAGGCCCAGAGTTTCCGCCCCGTGGGTAACCTCCAGCGGAGAAAACGCGTGGATATGCATGTCCGGCAAAGCCTGGTGCACCGCAGCACAGATGTCCAGGTAGGACTGTCCGGTGAACTCAGGATGGATGCCCCCTTGCAGGCAGACCTCGGTGGCGCCGCGTTCCCAGGCTTCAATCGCGAGGTCAGCCACGTCCTGCGGGGTTTTCAGATAGGGTGCGTCGCTGGCTGGCGTGCGTTTTTTTCCCTTGGCAAAAGCACAGAACTTGCAGCGGTAGGTGCACAGGTTGGTGTAATTGATATTGCGATTGACCACGTAACTGACCTGGTCACCACAAATCGATGCACGCATGCGATCCGCTGCCTGGCAAACGGCAAAATACTCATCTCCCCTGGCATCAAACAGGCGGCTGATCTGGGCAATGCTCAGGGTGTTACCGTGTTCTGCCTGGTGCAGGATTGAACTTAAAGCGGCTGACACGTGGCGGCGATTGATGCGTATGTAGGAGGCAGATGGCGCCGTCCGGAAGTCGTGCGGGACTTCTACAGACGTTCCGCTCAGCCAATTGTCTTCTCTCGCCAGGCCTGCGCTGTCAGACAGCTTCAACACGAAGGGCCGCACTTCGTCAGCCAGCCAGGTTTCGGCGGCGAGCGCGAAATTGCGGTAGATCGTCAGCCGCTGCTGCAGGCACTTGCCGGCTGCCCTGGTTTCCTCGGATAACACTTCGAGCTCAGGCCAGGGTGATTCGGGATTGACGTGATCCGGCGTGAGCGGGGACACGCCACCCCAGTCGTTGATGCCGGCTGCTAGCAGGCGTGCCCAGCCCCCCGAGTTGAGATTGGGTGGAGCCTGGATACTCATTGCCGGGCCAAAAATGATCCGCGCCATGGCCACGGTCCAGAGCATTTCTTCTGCCGCCGGTGGCGCAACCCGGGCCATCTTGGTATCGGCCTTGGGCACGAAATTCTGGATGATGATTTCCTGGATATGGCCGTACTTCTGCTGCACATCCCGGATCGCCAGCAATGAATCCAGCCGTTCTTCGCGCGTCTCACCAATGCCAATCAGAATGCCGGTCGTAAAAGGAACCCTGGCCTGGCCCGCGTCCTCCAGGGTCTGCATGCGCACCGCCGGGTCCTTGTCGGGTGAACCGTAGTGCACCTGCCCTTTCCCGCACAACCGCGGCGATACGTTCTCCAGCATGATGCCCATCGAGGCAGACACCGTACGCAGCATGGCAATCTCCGCCGGCGTCATGCATCCGGCGTTGATGTGGGGCAGGAGGCCGGTTTGCTGCAAAACTTCCCGTGCGACGTGAGCGACATACTCAAGCGTTGTGGCAAAGCCCATCTCGGCCAGCATCTTGCGGGCCGCCTCGTAGCGCAGCTCCGGTTTCTCGCCCAGCGTGAACAAGGCTTCCTTGCAGCCCATTTCCTTGCCCTGCCGGGCAATGGCCAGCGCTTCTTCAACCGACATGTAGGCGGAAGACAGGTGTTTGGGCTCGGTCGCAAACGTGCAGTAATGGCACAGGTCACGGCACAGGCGGGTCAGTGGAATGAATACCTTGCGCGAATAGGTCACGATATTGCCATGGCCGGCATCGCGTAGCGCGGCTGCCTCAGCGCAGAGCTGCTCCAGCGGAACCGTGGCAGACATCCGGTGGACCTCAGCCCGTCCCGGAAAGGTGTACCCCGGCAGATTGTGGACGGGGCTCTGATTTATTGCGTCACTCATTACCTAAACCTCGCTTGCCTCTGCGGCTGGCATGTTGCAATCCCTGTCGCACAGAAATTTCCATGTTGCCGTGTGCTGAAACTCTTCATTGTGCCGGTAATACTCCAGCAAAATTCCTAGATCCCCGGGCTCATCGACGTCCATACCCACCGTCAGCGATTCCAGTAAAACGACGTCTGCGTGACGCGAACCGGCGCTGGCACAATGTAACGCAAAACTGTCCGGACCATAGCAGAACTCGAAGGGCTGCCCCGCATCGAGGAACAGGCAATTGGTGCCGCCACGATCCGCCGAGGGGCTGATTCCTATCATTTCGCCGGCACAGCTTACTGCCCGGGCGAGGAAAATTCCCGCCAGGCGGTCCAGTTCCGTGCCGGTCACAAGCGGAATGTCGGAATGAATGATCACCAACCGGCGTCCTCCGTTTTGGCGGATGGCCTCAACCCCAAGGGCAATGGCCGCGTTCATGTCGCAGTTGCCATGCTCCTGCACCAACAGCAGTCCCCGCTGCAGGGCCAGTTCAGCCACCCGCGGGTCCGCAGTCACAATGGCAATTCCCGAGACTGCCTTGCTGGCAACCAGTGCATCCAGCACATCCTTCAGCATGGCAAAAGCAAAATCTTCACGCTTCGGTCCAAAGTACTGCTGCAGGCGTTGCTTTGCCATCGTCAAAGCCTTGACCGGAACCAGTGCCCACAGGCTTTTGGCAACGGGACTGCGCGCTGCAACCGAACTGTTGGCGAATGCTTGCGTTTCTAGCGGTATTTGAATAATGTTCAAACTCTGGGTGATGATAGCAAAAGTTACACGTGTTGCAAGACGGACTGAAGCGGCCACGCATTGCCACGCTCGCAGTGTCACCATTATGATGAAATCGGTATGCCGTACAAGTTCAAATTGCGCCACTAACCCCCGGTTTTGGTGAATCAATGCAAACAGGAATGATTAGGCCAGGTTGTCTGCGGCTCCCAAGTGACCCGCAGTGAATCTGTTGTCGCTGGCATCACCACCGGACCTCGCCAGGGCTGCGGCGGAACACATTGGTACCTGCGCGCTGCAGGCGGTTGCGCAACGCGGTCGATTTTCACTCGCCCTCAGCGGCGGCAGCACGCCGTGGCTGATGTTGAACCATCTGGCTCGCCTGGATCTGCCCTGGGATCGTTTTCATGTTTTCCAGGTGGACGAAAGGGTTGCACCCGATGGCGACCCGGAAAGAAACCTGACGCACATCCAGGCCCAGTTCACCAGCCGGGTCTGCATTCCACCGGGCCAGGTGTATGCCATGCCGGTACTGGAAGAAGACCTCGATGCTGCCGCCAACAACTACATGCACACGCTGCACGGCCTTGCCGGCATGCCGGCGATCCTTGATCTCGTTCACCTCGGGCTGGGGGGCGACGGGCACACGGCTTCATTGTTTCCGGGCAACCCCGTGCTGGACTCGCTGGCTCTTGACGTGGATATTGCCCGTGTTGCGCAGCAACGCATGCGCATGACGCTGACTTATCCCGTCATCAACCGCGCACGGAATATCCTGTGGCTGATCAGCGGGGCGGACAAAGCCGGCATGCTGCAGCGCCTGATCGCGCAGGACCAGTCAATTCCGGCAGGACGCGTCAGCCAGGACCTGGCGACCATTTTTACCGACATTCCGTTGCTTACTACCTGATTTTATTGCTAACACACTGAGACATTGCCAACCATGACTACTCATTCCAAGCTCAAACTAGGTTACAAAGCATCCGCTGAACAATTCGGCCCCCGCGACCTGCTGGAGTTTTCGGTCCTCGCAGAGGAGGTCGGCTTTGACTCGGTTTGGGTCAGCGATCACTTCCAGCCGTGGCGGCATAAAGGCGGGCACGCACCGTTTTCGCTGGGCTGGCTGGCGGCCCTGGGCGAGCGCACATCCAGGATCACCATGGGCACCAGCGTTGCTACACCGACCTTCAGATATCACCCCTCGGTCGTAGCACAAGCATTTGGAACCCTGGGAGCGCTCAGTCCGGGGCGCGTGGTGCTGGGGGTTGGCACCGGTGAATCGCTGAACGAGGTGCCCGCCACGGGCATGGAATGGCCGGGGTTCAAGGAGCGCTTCGGGCGGCTCAAGGAATCGATAACCTTGATGCGCAAACTTTGGACCGAAGAGCGCGTGACCTATGACGGTGAGTATTACAAAACGTCAAACGCCACCATTTATGACCGGCCGGACGAACCCATACCCATCTACATTGCTGCCGCCGGCGAAATGGCAGCCCGGCTTGCCGGCAGGGTTGGCGATGGTTTTATCTGCACCAGCGGCAAGGCCCCGAAGCTTTACAGCGAAACCCTGCTGCCCAATGTTCAGACCGGGCTTGAAGCATCCGGGCGGAACATGAACGACCTGGAAAAAATGATCGAGATGAAAGTATCGTTTGATACGGACATCGACGCTGCCCGGGACAACACCCGGTGGTGGGCTGCGCTGGCTCTGTCACCCGAGGAAAAAACCAGCGTGGAAGACCCGCAAGAAATGGAACGGCTGGCGGATGCCTTGCCGCTGGAGCGCATCACCAGTCGCTGGATCGTTTCCGCTGATCCGGAAGAGCAGGTGGAGCGCATCCGGCCCTATATTGAACTTGGCTTCACCCACCTGGTGTTCCACGCGCCGGGTCCGGACCAGGAGAAATTCCTACGCCTGTATGCCGAGCAGGTGCTGCCACTATTGCGCAAGAAATTCGGTTGAGTTCCAGAACGACTGCTAACCGATTACGCGTCGTCTTCCGGTGAATTCGCCTGGACTGCTGATACACCCCGTAACGGACCTGCCGCTGGTCCGTAGCGGAGACAATCTCGCGCTGCTGATCGGCACTGCCTGTGATCGTGTCGGCTTCGCCCTGCAGGATGGTGACGTGCTGGTCCTGGCGCAGAAGATCGTATCCAAAGCGGAAGGCCGGCAGGTGCTGCTGGCTGATGTTGAGGCTTCCCCGGAAGCGGTGAAACTTGCCAAAGAAGTGGACAAGGACCCAAGGCTGGTTGAACTTGTCCTGCGGGAATCGGACACCATCATACGCAAGACCCGCGGCGTGCTGATCGTGCGCCACCGCTTGGGCATCGTCAGCGCCAACGCGGGGATTGATCAATCCAATATCTCCCACGACGAAGGCGAGTCGGCACTGCTGCTGCCGCTGGATCCGGACCAGTCCGCCCGGCGCTTGCGCGCTGACTTTGCCGCGGACCACAACTTAAACCTCGGTATCATCATCAGCGACAGCATCAACCGTCCGTGGCGCATGGGCACCGTTGGCATCGCCATCGGCAGCGCGGGCATTACGGTACTTGATGACCGGCGCGGACAGGCCGACATGTTTGGCCGGGAACTCAAAGTCACGATGATCAACCGCGCGGACTCAATTGCGACAGCAGCCATGCTGGTGATGGGTGAAACCACCGAACGCGTCCCGGCCGCCATAGTGCGGGGCTTTCCTGCCGAAAACTCTTCGCAGGGAGCTGCGGACAGCCTGCGGCCCCTGGCCGAAGACTTGTTCAGGTAAGCATGAGCACGGGGCGATATCTCGCCATCACCGGTGGCGTGGGCGGCGCCAAGCTGGCACTGGGTCTCTCTAAAATCCTGCCGCCTGAGCAATTGGCGTTTGCGGTCAACACCGGTGATGATTTCCGCCATCTTGGCCTGCTTATCTCGCCGGATATCGATACCCTGATGTATACCCTCAGCGGCGACAACAATACCGAGACCGGCTGGGGCAGGAAAGGCGAAAGCTGGCAGTTCATGGACGCGCTGGCGCAACTGGGTGGCGAGACCTGGTTTCAGCTCGGGGACAAGGACCTTGCCCTGCATGTCGAGCGCACCCGCAGGCTGGCAGCCGGAGAGTCGCTCACACGTTGCACCTCGGCCCTCGCCGCGTCGCTGGGCATAGCGCATCCCATCTGGCCCATGTCCGATGACAGCGTAAGCACACAGGTGCTCACGGCCGGCGGGCCGCTGGCTTTCCAGCACTATTTCGTGCGCGACAAGTGCGTTCCGGTGGTCACGGGCTTTGCATTCCAGGGTTCAGGCAACGCGAGGATCAACTTGGAAATACTCCACTGGCTGGACCAGCCTGACCTCGCCGGCGTGATCCTTTGCCCTTCCAATCCCTTCGTCAGCATTGATCCCCTGCTCTCACTGCCCGGCATGCGCGAGCGCCTGGCAAGGTGCGAGGCGCCCGTCATTGCGGTGTCACCCATTGTTGCCGGCGCCGCCATCAAGGGGCCTGCCGCCAAGATGATGCATGAACTGTCACTACCCGTTTCGGCCACTGCGGTACTGCGCCACTATGCCGATTTCCTCGATGGCTTTATCGTGGACGAGCGCGACAGCGAGTTGCAGGCTGAACTGGACTCGTCCGGAGTCGCCATCAAAAATGCGCAGACCGTGATGGACAGCCTGGAGGACCGCGTTGCGCTGGCCCGGGTTTGCGTGGAGTTTTGTGCCAGCCTGCCGTTCTAGCCCTAAGTTCTAGCCCTAAGTTCAAGCCTGAAGCTCAGGCCAGTCGATAGAAGCGCGTCGCCGTATGGTGGAATAAAGCACTGCGTTCTGATGCGGAATATTCCGCAGTGAGGCGCTTGAACGCATTCCACAATACCGTGTAGGAACACGATGCCTTGTCCACCGGAAAATCGCTCTCGAACATGCAGCGCCCGGCGCCGAACAATTCTATGCAGGCGCGGAAATAAGGTGTCATGGCCGCGGCCAGCTCAGCTGAACTGGGTGGCGCGGCGCTCTTGTGCCAGCCAAACCCTGCCGACGTCAGGGTCCGGCCACCGAGCTTGACGCAGACGTTTTCGCAGCGGGCCAGTTCCGCCATGTCCCTGCGCCATGCATTGAACACTTCTTCGCGCTGCCCGGCATATGGGCCTATGCCCAGTGGACCAGCCATGTGGTTTAGAGCTATGGGCAGCTGTGGGAAGGCTTGTGCCAGTTCGGTGAGCTGCGGGATTTGCGGATGGAACAGCCAGGCGTCAAAGCTCAGGCCCAGGCCTTGCACGCAGGCCAGTCCCTGGCGGAAGTCCGCAGTCTGCAACAGGTTCCATAGCGGCTTCGTATGGGCGTTGTGCACCTGCTCGCTCGCATCCCAGGCACTGGCATGGCGCACGCCGCGAAAGCGTTTGCTCGCCGCCCTGTGGGCTTCGAGCACAGGCTGCACTGCAGCGCCCAGTGCCAGGTCCGCAAAACCGACTATGCCGGCCGCCACGTTGACCTGCCCACCCGGCACATTAGTCTTCCCCGCCGGGGCCGGATACACGCCGGCGACACTATCGACGAATTCGGTTTCTCCTGCCGGCCTGAGTTCAACCGGACCCTCCGTGCGGTAGAACTGCAGGCACTCCACGAACACGCTGCTGACCACCTTGTGGCCGCCCCCAACATTTCCGCTGATATCCTGCAGGAATTCATCGACGAGGTAGCGGTTATCGGGGTAATCCCACAGATGATGGTGGCAGTCGCAGATGGGCAGTTCCGGTTCGAGCACAGCCTCCCGGGTCAGCTCCAGCCAGGCACTCCGGTCGGGCATGCTCAGGGCGCCGGCCCCGCCGGCTTGAATACGGGCACAGTGACTTGTTCCGACCAGGCCGCAAACGCTACCTCGACGCGCAATCCGCTGCGCACCTCATCCGCGTCGCATCCGTTCACCTGGCTCATCATCACCGGGCCCTCATCCAGCTTGATCAATGCAATGACGTACGGAACATCGGCTGCATAGGCCTCCGCAACCGGTCGCCGCACCACGGTCCAGGTCGTCACGGTGCCGAATCCGCTGGCCTGCTCCCACGCGGGTTCGCGCGCCATGCACCCGGTGCAAAAACTGCGCGGATAGAACTGGTACTGGCCACAGTTGCCGCAATGCTGGATGAGCAACTGGTGTTTGCGGCAGGCATCCCAGTAGACCCGGCTGACCGGGGTTGGATGTGGCAGGAATTTTTCCGTGTTCGCTGTCATCAGTCCCGCTCCCTGCCCAGTATCAAGGTGGAGTGGCTGGACATGATGCCACCCTGAGCATGGACCAATGCAATCTCCGCCTCCCCGACCTGTCGCTCGCCGGCAGCGTGGCGCAATTGGGTCACAGCTTCCGTCAGGGCAAAAATTGCACCCGGGTGTCCAGGATGACAGTGCGACAGCAGCCCGCCATGGGTATTCATCGGCAGTGAGCCTTCCAGCGCAGTTTCACCTGCTGCCACAAACGAACCTGCCTCGCCCTTGGCGCAAAAGCCGAGATCTTCGAGCTCGATCAGCACCACCGGGGTAAAGCAGTCATATATTCCCGCGACGTCGATATCTGCCGGACCCAGCCCTGCCATGTGGAATGCCCGGCGTCCTGAATCAGCCGCAGCTGAAGTGGTCAGGTCGTGCGCCTGGCTGATGTGTTCATGGCTATGACCTTCTCCTGCGCCCAGCAGATACACCGGGTGATGCCGGAAATTTTTCGCCCGGCTGGCCGAAGTAAGGATAACTGCCGCACCACCGTCGGATACCAGCGAACAGTCCAGCAGGTGCAGCGGATCGGCGATCATGCGCGAATTGAGTACATCATCGATGCTGATCAGGTCGCGCATTTGCGCAGCGGGATTCCGCGCCGCATGCCTGCGCGCGTGCACGGCTACCGCGGCAAACTGCTCCGGCGTTGTTCCATAGGTATCCATGTGGGCGCGGGCAATCAGCGCGTAGTAGGCCGGCACCGTTGGCCCGTAGGGAATCTCGAATTCGCGGTGCCCGGTGGACGACTGCATCTGCATGGCCTGGTCACGGCTCAGCCCGCTGCGCAGGCTGTCGGCGAGGCAGATCAGTACCGTTTCGCACACACCTGCCGCGATGGCATTGGCGGCGTGGAACAGGCTGGAATAGGTCGTGCCCCCGCCGGCGCTGGCGCTGATACAGTAGCGCGGAAAAATCTGCAGGTACTCGGCCAGCACTTCCGCCTGGTACATGTGCGGCTCGGCCATGGAATTACAGGTAACCAGGCCGTCCACCTCGTCCTTGCTCATGCCGGCATCGTCCAGCGCACGCAAAGCCGCCTCGATGCACAGTTCGGTGGAGCTCAGTCCCGGCACCTTGCCGACTTCGGTGTCGGCCGCTCCGACAATTGCTACTTTGCCACGCAGGGTATCCACGCCCACTCCGGTC
This sequence comes from Lysobacterales bacterium, assembly GCA_009692275.1. GTDB lineage: Bacteria > Pseudomonadota > Gammaproteobacteria > Xanthomonadales > SZUA-36 > SHZL01. The sequence continues at coordinate 19,745 of SHZL01000003.1, forward strand.
TACACGCTGCGCCGCGGAAAGCACACGGTGGCGTCGCCGGGCAGGATTTCTTCACCTTTCTGGTTCCTGATGAACAACTTGAGCGTGACCCGGCCTTGCGCAGCATCCACTGCAGTGACCGCGCCGCCGGAATACAGCACATCACCAATATATGCAGCCTTGCGGTTGCGGTATTCGAGCGATTCCAGGTCGCCATCTTCGCCCAGCCAGTCGGTCACGCACTGGCTCAGCCAGTCGCCCATTTGCGGCCCGGCAATCACGAGGCCAGGGTAGCCTTCCACTGCGGTAGCATAGGGATAATCAAAATGAATGCGGTGTGCATTCCACAGCACGGCGTTGTACAGGAACAGCTCCACGTTATCTACCTTGAACTCGCGCTCCGGCAGGGCATCACCCGGATGAATTTGGTCGATTCGTGCCACTATCGCATGATCCGGGTGGTTTTTTCAGTGACTACCGGCAAGCCTTTGGCGTTGACGACTTCCGTCGTGACTTCGTAAAAAATCAACGGGCCCTGCGCGCCCTGTTTCTCATGAATATCCGTCAGGGTGCGCGTAGCTACCAGTACATCGCCGGGAAAGATGCGCTGGTGCCAGGTCAGTTTCACGCCACCCGCCATCGCCCGCTTGAGCGGGAATTCCGGCACCAGCGGGTCAATCGAAATTCCGTCCGGCGTCAGCTGGTCCAGTTCAACCACATCCCAGAACAATGAAATATGGAACATGGGCGGAGCTTCATCACCTGCCAGGTATTTCTTCCCGCGCTGGCCAGTGGCAACGGCATACTTGCGAATATCCCGGCGCGTGACGAGTTCTGTCCTTGGCGGGGAGGACTTACCAATATGTGCCAGCAATCCAGGATTGAGCAGGCTGGTCAAAACGGAACGTCGAGCGCGAGGTGCCGCACTGCGATCTGCCATTGGCCATCGACTTTCTTCACCAGGTCACGATACACGCCGCTGGTCATGACGTTGATCTTGCCGTGCTCGGACTGGAATGCCACCAGGTTGGACACGACCCTGGCCGAACCTTCCTCAGCCGATTCAAAGTAGATATTGGAGATCACGTGGCGGCGATCTTCAGTGTGTGCGTTCATCGAGTCGGTCATCAGCTTCATGATGGCCTCGCGGCCAACAAACGGAGGAATTTCCCCTGCGCCCTTGATCTCCAGCTCAAAGCGGGCATCGCTGGTGAAACACGGCTCCATGAGCGCGACATTGCGCTGGTCCAGGCCGGAAACGGCTTTGGCAAGCACTTCGTGAATGGCAATGATGTCTATGGGGTTCATGGCTTTTCCTGTCAGGTCAAATTACGTGGGCTTATTTAAAATCGGCCATTTCCAGCACACTGGCATGGAACAGCCTGCGGGCCTGTAGCAAATCCAGCCAGCCATCAAAGTATGCGGCCGTGCGCAAGCCAATCAGCAGGGCGTAGGCAACTTCAGCGTGGTCGCTGGCTTCCGCCGGTTTGCACCCCGCCTGCCTGAACAACTCCTCCAGGTAGTTCTTGCAAAAGAGATCCAGCGCGGATTTTTCGGCATGCAACTGGCGGTCATGCACGGCCACGCCAAAACACTCCAGCATGAATCCTGTCTCTGAGTTGGCGATGCCCTTGCCGGCAAAGAACAGATCCGCCAGGTAGTCTACCTGTTGCGCCGGGCTCGCCTTGCGGAAGCTGTTGATACGCTCGATGATGCGTTGCGACACCACATTGAAATAATGCGCGAGGATGGCGTCCTTGCCGGAAAAATAATAAAGCAGATGGCTGGCGGTCATTCCCGCCTTGCGCGCTACATCCCGCAGCGTGGTGCTGGAGTAGCCGTTGCGGATGATGCAGTCGTGAAAGGCTTCCAGGATCAATTCCCGCCGGTTGTCCCCGCGGGAACCGGCCAGGACACTGGGATCTTCTACTTTCACTCTTGTGGTCATATGTGCCTGGAACCCGGGAAACTTTCACCAGCCCTGAACTACTAGTGGCCTCAAAGCTTACTGGATTCACCTCCGTCAATCACGAAAACACTGCCGGTAACGAAATTGGCGCTGGCCGAGGACAGGTAACAAATCAGCGGGCCAATTTCGTGAATTTCTCCCATGCGCCGCGCGGGTATTTTTCTCAGGCGGCGCTCCAGCATTTCAGCGGATTCCAGTACTGCCTTTTGTGCATCGGTCACGAACGCGCCGGGTGCAATGGCGTTGACCTGCACGCCCTTGCTGGCCCATTCAGCCGCCAGCGCCTTGGTAAACTGCAGCAAAGCCCCCTTGGACGACGAATACGAAACCAGTCCCGCCTTGCCCAAAATCCCGGAGGTCGAGGCGATATTAATGATCTTGCCGGTCCCCCTCGCGACCATGTGCTTGCCGGCAGCGCGCGCCAGCACCGCGGGTGCCGTAATGTTTACCGCCAGCACCCGGTCCCATTCGCTCTCATCCTGCTCAAGAAACGCCCCGGCGGGAGCAATGCCGGCGTTGTTGACGACCACGTCGAGCCGCCCAAAGCGCTCAATCGCAATCTGCGGCAAGGCAGCAACGGCCGCCCGGTCCTGCATGTCGCAGGTCTGGATAGCCACGAGACCGGGGTGATCCGCCGCAAGTTGCTCAAGTTCTTCGGTAGACCGAGCTACGGCAAGGACGCTCGCGCCCTGCTCCGCCAGCGCAACGGCGGCCGCCCGCCCCAGCCCGCGACTGGCGCCGGTGACAATGGCTACCTTGCCTTCGAGTGCGAAGTCGATCACACAACTTCCTCAGTCAATTGCCGGGCAATACCCAGGCGCAAGACCTCTGATGCACCTTCATAGATGCGCATGGGTCGCGCCTGTCGATACAGTTTTTCGATTTTTGACCCGCGCATCAGCCCCCACCGACCCATCACCTGCACACAGCGGTCAACGACACGCGAAGCCATCTCGCTGGCGGCCAGCTTGGCCATGGACGAATGGTGCAGCGAGGCCACCGGATCATCAATCGCCATGTAGGCTGCGCGATACGTCAGCAGTCGCGCCATTTCAATTTCCGTCCAGCTGTCGGCCAGCATTTGCGCCACCGGACCCAGTCGCGCCAATGGACGGCCGAACTGCACCCGGGTGCGGGTGTGGCGCACGGCTTCTTCCAGCGCCGCCTGGGCCAGGCCGACTGCCGCACCAGCCACCGAAACGCGGAACACGCCCAGCGTGGCCAGCACCAGCGACAGGCCGGTGCCTCGCGCGCCCAGCCGGGCTGAATCCGGCAGTAGCACGTTATCGAAATGAACCTCACCCAGTACATGCGGCGCAATCAACTCCGGGCTGGGTGAAACCGACACACCGTGCGCATCTGCCGGCACCAGCAGCATGGTGAATCCTGAGTCTTCGTAGGCAAAGACCAGGTAATAGGCAGCAAAACCGGCGTTGGAAATAAACGACTTTGTGCCATTGAGGCGCAAGCCGCCGTCAACGACCGTCACTTCGGTCTTGATGGATTTGAGGTCCGAACCGGCTTCCGGCTCGGTCAGCGCCAGCGCGGCGAGCACCTCGGCGCTGGCAATGCGTGGCAACCAGTGCGCACGCTGTGCCTGCGTCCCGGCGCTGGTTATGGCGTAACTGCCGATGCCCTGCAAGGCAAACAAGGAGTCAGCATGCGAAGAGGTTGCCATCAGGGCCTCCCGCACCACGCAAATGGCCAGGGGGTCAAGCCGGGCAAACCGGCCGCCGAATTCCCCGGGCACCATCAGTTGCGTCAGTGCACTGTCGCGCAGGGCTTTGAGCACACCGGGGTGAACCTCGCTCATTTCGTCGGCTGCGGCGGCAACGGGCTCTATTGACCGGGCAAATTCCCTCGCCTCCTGCTGTATTTCAAGGTACTTCATACCGAGGCTAAAAGGTCCAGGCGTAAAAGGCACCACGCCTGAGCCTGTTGGTTCCGGAGCATCGGCCGGGGCGGTGTTCTTCTGTTGTTTCATTGAAATCAAACCCCTGCTATTTCTTCGCCCGGCCCTGGAACTGGGGTCGCCGTTTTTCCATGAAAGCGGTAGCACCTTCAATCATGTCCGCGGAGCCTATGGCCTGTACCAGCATGCCGAGGCCGCTGAGGTAGTTATCGCGGCACTGGTTCCACCACACGTTGGAGCTGATCTTGGCGATTTCGAGGTAACGCGGGCTCATGTATAACAACTCGTCCGCCCAGCGCGTGACTTCCGCTTCGAGCTGATCAGCGGGGACAACCGCATTGATCAAGCCCATTGCCAGTGCGTCGTTCGCCTTGTACCTGCGGCACATAAAGGCAATTTCCTTGGCGCGTTTTTCGCCCACGCTGTGCGACAGGAAATTCGTTCCGCCCAGAACAGGTGCGCTGCCAACTCGTACGCCGGTCTGTCCAAACGTGGCATTCTCGGCCGCAATGGCCATGTCACAGGCCACTACCAGCTCGTTGCCGCCGCCTGCCGCTGCGCCGTTGACCGCAGCAATGACGGGCCGCGGGCTGGTGCGGATCGCTTCGTAGACATTCAATGACCCATAAAACATGCGGCGCAGGGCTTCCGGGTCCGGTTTACTCAGATTGGCCAGGTAACCGCCGGCACAAAACGCCTTGCCAGTCCCGGTCAGCACGATCACACCCGCGTCCGACGCATTCTGCACGGCATCAATCAGTGCCCGGGCCATTTCGGCATCGTACGCGTTCATACGGTCCGGGCGGTTCAGGCGGATCCAGGCAACTTCGCCCCTGCGTTCTGTTTCGATGTCCGACATGCTTGCCTCGCTTTTACTGGACTGAAGAGTGTAAAAACCCCTGGTTTCGCGGAACCGGAGAGTAGCCAGTAACTCCCGGCTGCTTGCTTGACAGTTGGATACATTCTGTGGAAGTATTGAACAAAGTTCAAGTTCTGTTAAAGAAGAGTTTATTTTTACCATCCGGCCCAGCCAGCAGAAGGGCTGGAAATACAGCTGCGGATTGATCGCTTAGCAGCAATCCAAATCCATCGGGGACACTCATAATGAACTGTTCTAAATTACTCAAAACCGCCGCTATTACGGCATGCCTGGCAGCAGCCATTACCCTGTTTTCAGTGACAAATCTGTCCGCGCAGGATAATTCTAAAAAGGATTCAAACGATCCGGGCGCAGGCACTACCGATTTCGATAACCCGACTCTCGAAGAAATTACCGTGACTGCCCGCAAGCGGGTGGAAAGCCTGCAGGAAGTGGCCTTGTCGGTCAGTGCCATGGGCGCGCAAGAGATCAAGATGGCCTTTGCCACCGACGTTCGCGACCTCATCTTTATTTCCCCCAACACCGTGCTTGATGACACCAGCCAAGGTCCCGGTGGCGTGGCCGCGGCCTATATCCGCGGTATCGGCGTGTCAGAAGTGGAGAAGAACTTTGACCCCGCAGTGGGCGTGGTGGTCGATGGCATTTTCCGCGGCACCATGACCGGTAGTATCGAGCGGGCCATTGACCTGGAACGCATGGAAGTGGCGCGCGGGCCGCAGGGCACCTTGTTTGGCAGAAACACCATCGGCGGCGTCATCATCATGGAGCACAGCAAACCCACCGGCGTGCTCGGCGGAAAATTCCGCGCCAACTACGGCAATTATGAAACCGGCGTGCTCGACGGCGTATTCAATTTTGGTATTGGCGATAAACTGGCGGTCAAGCTCACCGGCGCCTACCGCGACCAGAACCAGGGCTATTTCACCAACCTCGTTACCGGCCGCCATGATGGCAAGTCCGAATATACATCCTGGGGTGTTAACGTGTTGTGGACCCCGGTCGAAAACCTCGAACTGGAATACACCCTGCAGCAAGAGCGCACCAACCAGGACACACCGCCGCTGTTGAATGTCGGCCAACCTGGCCAGCTGTTTTGTGACGTCCCCATCTGGGGATGGTGTTCTCCCAATACCACCACTCCAGTATCCGGAGGCCGCTATCTGACCTTGCAAGCCTATGGTTCGGATGTCACCAACCCGTTTCCGGGAGCGCCATTTACTCCACCTGGTTATGACGCACCGTTCGAAGGCCCCAGTGGCGCGACTTTTGACGCCGATACCAACCAGTTCGAAGTGCGCTGGGACCTGACCGATGACTACCGCATTGATTACCTGATCGGCAAGTGGAAAACAGATGAGACGGCGGTCAATGACTGGGATGGCGTGACCCAGATACTGTTTCATACCTCGCGGCCGGCTCAATACAAGCAGCTCAGCAACGAATTGCGCCTGACCTACGATGCTGGCGACAAGCTGGTTTACACCGTTGGTGGGTATTACTGGGACTCGGAATACCAAATCCAGTTGCAAAGTTATATCGGTTTTGTGGTCCCCAGCCTGGTGCTGGATCTGCCGCAGTTCACCGACCAGGGCAGCAAGTCCCTGGCGTTTTTTGGCGAAGGTGACTACAGCTTCAATGACAACTGGACCCTGACCCTGGGCGGACGCTGGACCCAGGACAAGAAAACCACCCAGCAGACCGGCATTGTAACGGCAGGTGCAAAGGAAGAATGGAACAAGTTCACGCCTAAGGCCGCCATCAAATACACCATCAATGACGCATCGATGGTCTACGGCCTGTTGTCCAGCGGGTACCGTGCCGGCGGCTTCAACGGCCGGGTGGATTCGATCGAAACCGCAACGACACCCTACGACCCGGAGACCCTGGACAATTACGAACTGGGATATCGTTCGCAATGGGCGGATGACACCCTGGTGTTTAATGCCACCTATTTCTACATGGATTACCAAAACAAGCAGGAAGAAATCCAGCAGGCTTCAGATAGCAGCGGCACCGGCCAGGTGACGCGGGTAGTCAACGCAGCCGATGCCACCATCCAGGGCGGGGAATTTGAGCTGATGTGGCTGGCAACCGATGGCCTGACCCTGCGCGCCAACCTCGGCTTGCTGGATGCCAAGTACGATAGCTTCGTGGTCAATACTGGCACCAGTGACCATCCTGTATACACGGACTACTCTGATCTCAACTTCAGGCGGGCGCCAAAAGCAACCTTCAGCCTGGGCGGCAATTACGCATGGGATGTCGCTGGTGGTGCCATCACATTAAATGCTGTCTGGCATTATCTGGGTGCCCACGAAGTGGATTTTGCCAACAAACCCGAGCTTCACAACGACGCCCAGAACCTGGTTGACGCCTCAATCGATTTTTCTAACGATACCTGGTGGATAAGCGGATACGTGCGCAACCTGCTCAAGGCAGATGGCTACCAGATCGGCTTTGACGTAGCCGGATTGTGGTCCTATGCAGCGCCCAGGACACCGCGCATTTATGGAGTTGAAGTCGGCTACCGGTTTGGCTCGAGCGAGTAGTCAGTCCCGAGACCAGTGCTGCTGGCACGGCAGAATCTGTAGACTGGCTGAAGTCGTGAAACACCTGATCCTCGCATCTTTGCGGGGATCAGTTTTTGCGGCGCTGTCTGCAGTCCCTGAATTTAATCTGGAGGATTCAAAATGTCTGACGCACCAAAGCCCAAATTTGACCCGGTAAAACTCGAACAACTCAGCGTGGCTCAGGATTATCCTATGGAGCCGGATGAGTTTAATCTGCTATTCCAGGAAAACGCCTATTGCGAGATGGCCCACGTCAACGGGCGGGGATATCCGGTTGTCACACCGATGTTTTATGTCATTAAAAATGACCACATCATGATGAGCAGTATCAAGGAATACCGTCACAAGGTAGGCCACTTGATGAAAAACCCAAAGATAACGGTCAGCATCCACAATGACGGCACCAATGTTCGCCATCAGAAAGCCATCCTGGTCATGGGTCAGGCCAAGATTCATGACGACGATGCTTTGATGCGCGAAATTCACTGGATGATCATTGACAAGTATTTCTTCGAAATTACCACCGACGAAGATCGCGCAGCGGTTTTTGAAGCTGTGCACACCCCCCTGCGCTGCATCATTGAAGTGGTGCCCGAGAAAATCCTGACCTGGGACCTGGGCAAGATGCTCGAGGCGCATGATGAAGGCGTCTGGTACGGCGAGTCCCAGAAACTGGTCAGCAAGCACATGGATAAGAAGTATTTGTGATCCCTTAGTAGCAAACAGCAAGCAGCAAGCGGCAAGGAATAAGCAAACCAGGCAACAGGAAGAAAAAGATGGGCCGGTGGGACGATAAGTTTGAACGACACGCGAAGCAGCGGGCATCGTGGAAAATGCAGGAATATTCCCAGCATGACCGCGTACTGCCGCGCATCATTGAAGACAAGGCGCGGCAGTATCCCGATCATGTCGTGTTCCAGTTCAGGGATTATCCCATCACCTTTGGTGAGCTGAACGAGCGCATTAATCGCACGGCCAACGGCTTCCTTGCGCTGGGTGTGCAGCATGGCGACAAGGTCGCCATCATGCTGCCCAACTGCCCTGAGTTTCTCTACGCCTGGTTTGCCCTGAACAAGATCGGCGCCGTCGAGGTGCCGATCAACGTGGCGCTAAAAGGCAATGGACTGGCCTACCAGATGGTGCAGTCCGATTGCGTGGCGCTGGTGGCTGACCTGCAGTACCTCGACCGTCTGGAAGGCATTGCCGGTGATCTGAAGGCCATTCGTCATATCGTGTTCATGGACAATGACAAGAGCGGGGTCGCCACACCCGGCTGGGCCGGATTTGAATACCTCACGTTTGCGCAGTTAATGGATCATTCTGCCGAGGCCCCGAAGGTGGTCGTTCATTACAGCGACCTGGCAACCATCCTGTATACCTCCGGTACTACCGGTGTTTCCAAGGGCGTGATGTTCAGCCACCATTACTGGTACGACATCTGGGCGGAATCGGTGAAGTACTCGCGCTATACCAACGATGATGTGCTGTACACCGGCCTGCCCTTTTTCCACGGCAACGCACAGGGTATTACCGTGGGTCCGGCCATCCTGGCCGATGCCAAGGCAGTTGTCGTAGAGCGGTTTTCGGCCAGCCAGTTGTGGGACGACTGCCGCCGCTGGAATTGTACGGAAGCGAACTATATTGGTGGCATCATCCCCATCCTGCTGAAACAGGATCCGCGCGATGACGACGGCGACAATCCCGTCCGCCTGATGGTAGGCGCCGCAGCACCCCAAGACGAATGGCATGCCTTCCAGAAACGCTTCAACACCAAGATCCTCGAAGTGTACGGCATGACCGAATGTTACTGTTGCCTGGTCAGTCCATACGACGAGCCCCGCGCCGGCGCGTGTGGCAAGACCATTACCGGCTGGGATGTGCGTATCGTCGATGACGACGGCAACCAGTGCCCGCCCGATGAAGTGGGCGAGTTCATTGCCCGTTCCAACAAGATGTTCGTTGGCACCACGGGCTATTACAAGAAACCCGAAGATACCCTCAACCTGTTTTCCAATGGCTGGATTCACACGGGTGACATGGGGCGCATGGACGCGGATGGCTATTTCTTTTTCGCTGACCGCAAGAAACAGGCGATACGCCGCCGTGGTGAGAACATTTCATCCTTTGAAGTCGAGGCCGTGATCAGTGCGCACGATGCCGTGCTGGAATCCTGCGTAGTGGGCGTTCCATCGGAACTCGGTGAGGAAGAAGTCAAGGCCGTGGTGGTACTCAAGCCCGGTCACAAAGTGACTGAGGAAGAGTTGATTCGCTGGTGCGAACCGCGCATGGCTTACTTTTCCATACCGCGCTACATCGCCATCAGAAGCAGTTTGCCCAAGACACCCAGCGAGCGGGTGGAAAAATTCAAACTGAAAGATGAAGGCATTACCGCGGATTGCTGGGACCGCGAAAAATCCGGGATCAAACTGCAGCGATAACTCGACGATATAGCCTGGGGAGAAAGCACGAATGGGTGACACAGACCAGAAGCCAAGGGGCGGAATAGATCGCGGGATAACGCGGCGGGATATGCTGGTTGCTACCGGCGCCGCCACGGTTTCCCTCGGCGTACTTGCCCTGAACTCAGCCGCCGCCGAGAACGCAGTCCAATGGGACCGTGAAACCGACATCCTGGTGGTTGGCAGCGGTGTTGCTGCCGCGAGCGCAGCCATCACCGCCAACCAGAACGGCGACGATGTGCTGGTCATCGAAAAAGCGCCCATCACCGGGGGCACGGCGGCCAAGTCCGCCGGTGTGCTGTGGATTCCGGACAACTTCACTTTGAAAGCCAAGGGCATTGATGACCGCAAGGAAGACTGCTTGCGCTACATGGTGCGCTTTTCCTATCCGCAACATTACGACGGCGCCGACGCCACGCTGGGCATTTCCGCTGCCCAATACGACCTGCTGGCAGCGTTTTACGACAATGCATCGAAGACCATAGACAGCCTGCGCAGCAATGGTGACCTGCAAATTGGTGAATGGCGCATGTTCGCGCTGGATCGTCCTGCCACCGATTACCTCGACCAGGTGCCGGAAAACAAGGTGCCCGCAGGCCGCGCATTGGGCCCGCTGAAAAGTGATGGCACCATGGGCTTGGGCGCAGACCTGATGACGCAACTGCATGCCAGTCTGCAACGCCGCGGCGTGCCGGTGCTCACCGCCCACCGCGCGACACGGATTGTGATGAACGCCCAAGGCCGTGTCATCGGCCTGGAATGCGACGCCGCCGGGAAAACGGTAAGACTGCGCGCCCGCAAGGCGGTGATTTTCGGCAGCGGCGGCTACGCCCACAACACCGAATTTGTCGATGCCTACCAGAAACAAAGCCTCATGGGCGCCTGTGCCATGCCCTGGTCTACCGGTGATTTCATCAACATCGCCGGAGCCGCGGGCGCGAGCATGGGCGACCTGTCCACGGCCTGGCGTTCGCAGATCGTGCTGGATGAAGCACTGCAGGCCAGGACCCTGGCCGCCGGGGTCTTTTTCCCGCCGGGAGATTCAATGCTGCAGGTTAACCGCTACGGTGTGCGCGCCGTGGACGAGAACCGCAATTACAACGACCGCACGACCGTGCACGGCTATTTCGATGCCACCCAGTCGGAGTTTCCCAACCTGCTGATGTTCATGATCTATGATCAGCGCAGTGCCGAAGCCTTTGCCGGGGATTACCCGTTACCGGCAACACCCACCGGCGGTAGCCACGTGCTCACGGGCAACACCCTGGCCGAATTGGGCGCGCGCATAGAAGCCCGGCTCGCCGAGGTTTCCCGGCACACGGGCGGCTTCTCCCTGTCGCCCGACTTCGTTGCCAACCTGCAGCAGACCATCACGCGCTTCAACGGCTACGCACTGTCGGGAAATGATGAAGAATTCCATCGCGGAAAATATGCCTACGATAATGAATGGCATTGGGTGTTTTCGCCCATGCGCAGCGACACGAAGTGGCCGGCCAACAAGGGCCCCACGGTGACCATGCATCCCTTCCGCGATGAAGGCCCCTACTACGCCATCATCCTGGCGGCCGGTGCGCTTGATACCAGCGGCGGACCCGCTATCGATGCCAGCGCGCGAGTTCTGGACACCACCGGCAAACCCATTGCGGGTTTGTACGGCGCGGGCAATTGCATTGCCAGCCCTTCTTCAAGAGCCTATTACGGGGCCGGGCATACCCTGGGCATGGCCACAACCTTTGGCTTCATAGCGGCCAATGCGGCCCACCTTGAAGCGGTGGACAGTGCCTGATCACCGCGCGCCTGCAGGCATGAAGCGCAATCCGCTGTTGCCTGGCCTGTTGCTGGCTGCCGGTTCATGGGGCCTGGCCCTGGTCGGCATGGTCCTGGTCGGCACGGTCTGGGCTGCCCCCCTTCTGGCGGACTCCGCTCCAGTCAGCCTTGCCACAGATGTAGCACCGATCATGACCCAGCGCTGCGTCATGTGCCACATTGCCGGAGCGGCGCAAGGCGGACTGGACCTGTATACGAATCTCTGGGGCGCAATCGTCAACGTCAAGTCCACGCAGAGTTCACTGAACCTGGTCGAACCCGGTGACCTGGATAAGAGTTACTTATACCTGAAGCTTACCGGGGCTCAACTCAGCGCCGGCGGTAGTGGTGCGCAGATGCCCTTCCAGGCAGGGCAACTCGACGCCGGGCAGTTAGAACTGATCCGCTCCTGGATAGCGCAGGGCGCCCCGAATAATTAGTCGAAGCGGAGTAGAACGTAATGGTCGACAACACTGCCAACAACAGCGCCAACAACGATGCCAACATGGATGATGTGCACAAACTGCTAATTGGCTTGCAAAGCCGTATTGACGAACTGGAAAGCCGGGCCGCATTGCGCGACCTGGTAAGCGACTACTGCATCGGTTTCGATACCCGGGACTGGGACCGCTTCATCTCGATCTGGCACAGCGATGCCGTGTGGGAAATCGGACCGCCTTTCGGCACATTCAACGGTCACGAAGGTATCCGCAGGGCGGTATACGAAATCCTCTACCCCGTGTGGCGCGAAACCCATCACCTGACATCGAACCTGAGACTGAGCTTCAGCGACCCGGACCACGCCCATGGGATATGCAACGTCGATTGCATGGGCGCCACCATGGACAATGTCGTGCAGATGATCAGCGCCACGTATACCGATGATTTTGAACGGCGCAAGGGCACCTGGAAAATCGCCAAGCGCAACGTGGTCATCCACTATTTCAACCCGGTTCCGGGTGCGGTGATGAGCGCCCCGGGAGTTTGACTTACGATGAGTAGGATAGGCCTGCTTGACCCCGCAGAGTGGGACCATGAACTTCGCAGCCGTTTTGCTGCCGACGAAGCAAC
>SHZL01000174.1 GCA_009692275.1 Lysobacterales bacterium
ATTCCGGAGGATGCAACCAAGGACCAGTTGCTCGCCGCCAAAGCCCAGATAGCTGAGTTCCAGGGGACTCTGCAGGTCTACCGCGACTGCCTGAAGGCAGCTGAGGACAGTGGCGCGGAGCTTACCGCGGGCAACAAGCAGGCATTGGTTGCTTCCTACAACTATTCCGTGGACATGGAAGAACGCGTTGCAGGGCATTTCAATGAAGCGGTCAAGAGTTATAAGGAACGCAACGGACTTGCAACCCCGGCCGAAGGCGGCGACGCCCAGCAGTAATACCCTACTTGTCTCATCCGGGTAGCGGGGCGCCACAGGTGCTCCGCTACTCAGCTCTCTCCCAAGAGTTGATTGAATTGCCGGCGCCAGCCTGAGCCCGGCGTGCGCCTGTCCAGAGTGCGTTGGCAAGGACTTTTGCGTACACTGATCGCCCTCTGAGCTGCCCTGTAGAGCCCCATGTTCAAAGTCCCTTCCTGCCTTTTTGTCTGCATTTGCGCCTTTGGCGTCGGTTTGTCAGTGCAGGCCGGGAACATTTCCGCCGCAGGGCCGGAAAACGCTGCAGCACACCCTCTCGCAGGAATTCCCCTGCGCTCCATTGGGCCGGCTTTGACCTCCGGCCGCGTGGCCGATTTTGCGTTCCATCCCAAGCATCCGCAGATCTACTACGTGGCCATGGCCAGCGGCGGGGTATGGAAGACGCTTAACGATGGCATCACCTGGCAACAGGTATTCAGCGGGGAAGGCTCCTACGCAACCGGCACCGTTGTGCTGGACCCGGCGAATCCGGCAACGGTGTGGGTTGGGTCCGGTGAAAACAATTCACAGCGCAGCGTTGGTTATGGGGATGGAGTCTACCGGTCGCTGGATGGGGGCAGTAGCTGGCAGAACACGGGCCTGAAAGATTCCGGGCACATCTCCATGATCCGCTTTGACCCGGAAGACAGTGCTGTCGTGTACGTGGCCGCACAAGGACCGCTATGGGGTTCTGGCGGCGATCGCGGACTGTACCGTTCCAGGGACGCCGGGCTGACCTGGCAGCGCATCTTGTACATTGACGAGGACACTGGCGTTAACGAGTTCCTGCTGGACTCGCGCAATCCCAAAATTATCCTGGCCAGCAGCTACCAGCGACGCCGGCATGTGTGGACTTTGATCGACGGTGGCCCGGGCAGCGGTATACACCGGTCCGAAGATGGCGGCGCAAACTGGCACGAGGTGAGCAGTGGCCTGCCTGCTACCGACATGGGAAGAATAGGCCTGGCTGCGGCTCCTTCCAACCCCGACATTGTTTACGCCATCATCGAAGGGGATGCTGAGGGTCGTGGTGTATACCGCAGCACAGACTTCGGTCAGCACTGGACGAAACAATCTGACCGCTTCACCACCAGTCCGCAGTATTTCAACGAACTTGTTGTCGACCCGCAAAATCCGGCGCGGCTGTATTCACTGGACACGCTTACCCAGGTGTCAGAGGACGGTGGCAAGACCTGGGCAGAGTTGTCAGTTGAAAACCGCCATGTAGATGATCACGCGTTATGGATTGACCCGGAGAACTCAGAACACCTTTTTATTGGTGGTGATGGCGGGGTGTTCGAGAGCTGGGACCGGGGGCAGCAGTGGCGGCACGTGCAGAATCTTCCGGCCACGCAGTTCTACCGCGTTACCCCGGATAATGACTTGCCGTTTTACAACGTGTGCGGCGGTACCCAGGACAACCAGACGCTCTGTGGCCCGAGCCGCACGATATTTACCGATGGGATCACCAACGCAGATTGGTGGATTGCGCAGTTTGGTGATGGCTTCAAGGCCCAGATCGATCCCATGGACGCCAACGTGGTTTACGCGCAAGCCCAGGACGGTGCCCTGACACGTCTTGACCGGACGTCCGGTGAGCGCCTGGCCATTACGCCGCAGCCGGCAGCGGGTGAAAACAACTACAAGTGGAACTGGAATTCGCCGCTCATCATTTCACCGCACAACCATGCGCGACTGTACTTTGGCTCAGAGCGCCTGTTCCGCTCCGATGACCGCGGTGAAAGCTGGATTGCGGTCAGTGGTGACCTGACCCAAAGGATTGATCGCAACAAGCTGGAGGTAATGGGCCGGGTATGGGGTGTAGATGCAGTTGCCAAGAATGCTTCTACATCCATGTACGGGTCCATCATCAGCCTGGACGAAAGCCCGCTGGTGGAAGGATTACTCTACGTGGGCACCGACGATGGATTGATCCAGGTGAGCCCTGATGGCGGCCAGAGCTGGAACCGCGTGGAGCGCTTTCAAGGGATCCCGGATATGTCTCTGGTCGAAGACGTGATTGCGTCGCGGCATGACCCGAAAGTGGCTTACGCCGTCATCGAAAATCACAAGCGCGGTGACCATAAGCCCTACGTCCTGAGGAGCAGTGACCGCGGCCTGGGCTGGACGCTGATATCGTCCAATCTCCCCCAGAGAGGCAGTGCGCACACGATTATCGAGGATACCCTCGA
This sequence comes from Lysobacterales bacterium, assembly GCA_009692275.1. Lineage (GTDB taxonomy): Bacteria > Pseudomonadota > Gammaproteobacteria > Xanthomonadales > SZUA-36 > SHZL01. The sequence goes on from SHZL01000174.1 coordinate 2,484, forward strand.
CGCCAACCTGCTGTATGTCGGCACCGAGTTTGGCTTGTTTTTCACGCAGGACGCCGGGGCGAGCTGGCACGAGATGACCAGTCTTCCCACCATCCCCGTGGTAGATCTGGAAATCCAGCGGCGTGACGACGACCTGGTCATTGGCACGTTCGGCCTGGGCATTTACATCCTTGATGACCTTGCTCCATTGCGCACGCCAAGTGCCTCCCTGGCTGCCGGGGCCATCTTGTTCAAGCCGCGGGACAGCTGGATCTTCGTCCCGGACAGTCGCCGCGGATGGGGAGGGAAAGGGGACTACGGGATCGGGCGGTACGCCGCGGATAACCCCCCGTATGGCGCCGTCTTTTCGTACTACTTGCCGGAAGATGTACTTAGCCTGAAAAAACAACGCCAGGAGAATGAAACGGAACTGGCCGCGAAAGGAGAAGACAATCCCTATCCGGAGTGGGAACAGCTATCCAGGGAAGACCAGGAAGAAGCCCCGACCATTATGCTCACGGTGCGCGACAGTACCGGCCGGATTATCCGCCGCGTGGAAGGGGAAACCGGTAAAGGCTTTCACCGGGTAGCATGGGACTTGCGCTACCCCGCTCCCGATCCCATCAACCTGGAACCCGCAGAATTCATGCCTTGGGAAGTTCCGCCAGCAGGCGCCCTTGCCGTTGCGGGAACCTATGAAGTTACGCTGTCCAAGCGGGTCGAGGGAAAGCTGATGGATCTTTCAGGGCCTCAGTCCTTTGTACTCAAACCCATGTTTGTTGGCGGTCTGGTTGCATCCGACCAGGAAGCCCGCCAGCGTTTTCAACTGGAGGCAGCTGAACTCTATCGCTCCGTAACCGGTGCGGACCGGGCAGCCGACGAGTTGCAGGTCCGTATCGAGCACATGAAAAAAGCGCTGACAGAAACGCCCGGGGACACGGAAAAACCCGGCCAGCAACTGCGTTCCCTGAATACACGGCTGCAGCAATTGCGCCTCAGCCTGGATGGCGATGTGACCCGCTCCAGCCGCTATGAGCCCGTACCTCTGTCCATCAGTGCCCGCATCGGTTTCATCGTCAGTGGGTCCTGGGACAGCCAGTCCGCTATCCCGCCGAGCTACACCGATTCCCTGGCGGTAGCAAAGGCGGAGTTTGAAATCGTTCTTGCGGGGTTGAAAGGGCTGGCCGCCGATCTCGCTGCACTGGAGGCATCGGTGGAGGCAATCAAGGCGCCGTGGACACCGGGGCGGATTCCCGAATACCACTGAGTCCGCTATCGAGGTCAACGCGATTTTCGGGGCGTTGAACCTGGACCCGGGCTTCATCACTGAATGCCGCCCAACTGGCGATTGCGTAACGTACTCCGGATTGAACTACAAGCGCCTGGTGCCGGTAGCGGAAGTCAGAAGGAAAGAACAGCAGGTCCCCCGCATGCGGGCGGTAGGTGTAGTTGAACACCGGAAAAGCCAGTTCACCGCCGGTGAAATCATGGTTGAGATAAAGCAGGAGGCTGATATCACGATCCAGGCTCTTCACCCAGGCGCCCTGGCTGGCAGACCAGTGGTCGCTGTCCGCGTGCAGGGCATAATGCCCTCCCGCCTGGTAACGCAGAATTTGTGGCCCGATGAACCATGAAAATGCACACCGCGTCGTGGCGGCAATGGTCGTGGTGACGACTTTGCCGATCAGTTCCTCAATCCTGCATTTCAGCGGCCCTGCATCGACACGCTCGGTGACTCTGGCGGCGTCGTGGCGCAAAACCGTTCGCTGCGGAATTGACTGGCGGTGATCAACGATACGGACAAATTCCCGTTGCTGCCTTTCGAACTGCGCTACCCACTGGCTGCAGGTATCCCGCTCCAGGAAGTTCGGAACAAGGTGCATGCCGTGCGGGGGTGCGCGCCCGGTCGACATGCTGCCACAGCAGGATTTGAATCTTCGCCCGCTGTTGCAAAAGCACAGATCAGTGCGCTGCGGCTTGAACGCTATCCTTACCGGATTGGCCACTGAGTGACTACAAGTCCAAACTCGCAGCGTCCAGCCCCGTGGCGCCTAATTCGTGCTTGCGGCTGCAGGCGCGGCAGAGGTTCGTACTTCATCCAATTTCTTGCGCAAACTCTGTGCCCACTGCTGCAACATACGCCTTGAGTCAGCCCGGTTGGATACGCTGGTAGTCCATTGTGGATAGCCACGGTAGGGAGATATCCTGCGGTCGCTTGCTGTTGCCAGCAGGTCACCGGTCACTGAGTCGTATAACTCAAGCTTGAGCGTCATCTCCCCGGCGGAGTTGGTGTATTGCCTGGAGTTGTAAGGCCGCATGGTGTCGGGGGCAGCAATGTCCAGATCGACGATGGCAGGTTTGATCATCAATACATTCTCTCCAGTCGCATCGCTCATGACGTAACCGCCATTCTGGGTCAGTTCTTCAGTGAATACCGTGCGGAACTGTTCGGACAATTTGCGTTTGATATTCTCGACATCAGACGTCTTGACTTTGAACGGATCGCCCGAGTTCTGGTCCCGTTGCCAGTTGCGGCGAAATGCAACGGTGGCGTCCTCAAGTTGAATCTGCGTATACACGCTCCAGTCGACGTTTGGATTGGCGTATATCTCGCCCCAGCTATCCTTCTCAACCAGCGCGAGGCCATCCACCGCTGCAATGCTTGCCTCTTCGGTCGCGTTGACATCGGCCCGGACCGGCGTCGACAAGAGCACGGCAGCTAATACGGAGAAAATTGTGGAAAAGACGGTATGTTTCTTCATTTCACAGACCTCGTTCATGAAAGTTGCCAAAGTTAGGATACCCGAAAAGGTACAAAGTTCGAACGCGGTGGAAGCCTGCCGGGAGCACAATTACACCTTTATGCTGCCCGTTGCGGCGGGTTCCCCCGGCCCGGAAAAATCCGCACTTTCAAACCCTGTACAAATATGCGAAACTCGTCCGCAATCAGTTTTCACCGGTGATCACCATGAGGTGACCGGCTCGAAAGCCGCAAACTTACAAGCGGAAGTTTCGCATGGATGGATCAGAACCAAGGATAGTCCCGCCAGAACCACATTCGAATTGCCTTACAATCAGCCCGGGGTGCAGTCATGAAGTGTAAATATTACCTTTCGCCCTCTTTGGTGAGCACTCACCAGATTTCCGACGATCTCCACGATGTGGGAGTCGAGGATTGGCTGCTGCATGTTGTCTCCAGCGATGAAGAAGGGCTGAAAAAGGAAAAAATCCACTCCAGCAACTGGCTGGAAACCACGGCCCTGTTGCGCGACGGATTCATCGGCGCAAACTTCGGGTTTATCGCCGGTGCCCTCGCCACCGGCGGGCTGATGTTGTTTGAACCATTCGGGCCCAATCTGCCCGGCATTACCTATTTCTTCGTGATGATCGTTTCAACCTTCTTCGGGGCGTGGGTTGGTGGCTTGACCGGCATGGATAGCGAAAACCGCAAACTGCGGCGATTTCACAGCGAAATCAAGGAAGGCAAGTACCTGCTTCTCATCTATGCTCGCAAGGGCCAAGGTGAAAAAATCAAGACCATGATGAAAGCGCGGCATCCTGAG
>SHZL01000175.1 GCA_009692275.1 Lysobacterales bacterium
ACCAGAAAGGCATTGAGCTGGTGCAGAAAACCGTGCCCGGGTTGATGCAGGAACGACGCTTTGCCTTCGTCGTGCTGGGCAGCGGCGAACCGCGCTACGAACAGTTTTTCAACTGGCTGCAACAGCACTATCCCGATCGCGTTTGTTTTTACCGCGGATTCAGCAATCAACTGGCACACTGGATTGAAGCGGGCAGCGACCTGTTCCTTATGCCCTCCCGCTTTGAGCCTTGCGGCCTGAACCAGATGTACAGCTTGCGCTACGGCACGGTCCCCATCGTGCGCAACACCGGCGGGCTGGCAGATTCGGTGCAGTTGTTCGATCCGCGCCAAGGCACAGGCACGGGCATCGTGTTCGATGATTTTAATGAGGTTGCCATGAACTGGGCGCTCAATGCGGGGCTGAATCTATACCAGGACAAAAAAGCCTGGCGCAAGCTGGTGCGCAATGGCATGTTGATGGATTATTCCTGGGAACGTCAGGGACGTATCTACGTGGATCTGTACCGGAGACTTGTCGCTCAAGAGAGAAAACGTGCATGAACATTATTTTTGTCGAGCCGTCCTTTCCCTATAACCAGAAGGAATTTGTTCGCGGCCTGCACCTCGCCGGCGCGAGGGTCATAGGCATTGGCGAACGCCCCCGGGAGTACCTGCCGGATGATGTAAAAGGCTGGTTGAGTTCCTACGTGCAAGTGCAATCCGTGGTGCACGAGCCCTCGCTGTTATGCGCAGTACAGGAAGTGCAGAAGAAGTGCTGGGTCGACCGCCTGGAAGCCACGGTGGAAGCGCACATCATGGCGGCCGCCAAGGTGCGCGAAGCCACAGGCATACCCGGCACATCGCTGCGAACTGCCTACCTGTGCCGGGACAAGCCGGCCATGAAGGAAGAATTGCGTGAAGCGGGCATCCCCTGTGCCCAGTCCACCCGCGCCGAGACACCTCGCGACGCGCGCGAGTTTGTCGCGAAACTGGGTTACCCCCTGATCATCAAGCCACCTGCCGGGGCCGGTGCTTCAGGCACTTGGAAGGTTCGCAATAAGCGTGAACTGGAGCAGGTTATCGTGGAGTCCGGACTGGCAGACGGCGTGGCCGTGGCCGTTGAGGAATTCATCGAAGGGCATGAAGGTTTTCTCGACACCCTGACCATCAATGGCGAGGTGACACATGAATTCATCACGCACTATTACCCGAATGTCCTGACCGCAATGCGCGAGCGTTGGATCTCGCCACAGATGATCACCACCAACCGCATCGAAGCGCCGGGCTACCGCGAGGTCCGGCAAATGGCTCGCGATGTAATCCGCATGCTGGATATCGGCACTTCGGCCACGCACATGGAATGGTTTTCCGGCCCCAGGGGCCTGAAATTTTCCGAGATTGGATGCAGGCCGCCGGGAGTGGGTCAGTGGGATGTTTACAACGCGGCCAACGAGTTTGACCTGTACTTTGAATGGGCCAGCGCACTGACCCATGGCCGGGCGCACACAGCGCCATCGCGGAGCTATGCTGCCGGCATGATTGCATTACGACCTTCGCATGATGGACGAATCGCCGGGTATTCAGGCCTTGATACCATCCAGAAGGCCTGGGGTGACTGCATCGTGGCCTCGCACTTCCCCAGCCCGGGCACCCCCACCCAGTCGGTGGAAGGCGGCTACATGGCCAACGCCTGGATGCGCGTGCGCCACCCCGATTACGACGTGCTGCGCCACATCATGAACACCATCGGGGAAACGGTGAAAGTTCACGCGGGTTGAGTTGTGCTTGAATTTCTGCGGATCGGTTGCGGGGCGATCTCGCATGAAATAACACATTAACTTTCTGTTATTACTTGATTTTTATCTAATTATACTATATATTTATATAGTAGTATTGAGGTACTAAATCATGACCAAATCCAGCCTGCGGACCTGCGCACAAATCCCCTCTTACCCCGACCCGGAGCGTGCCGAAGCGTTGCTCAGGCTGGGAGATGAGATCACCGAGACGAGCGCCACCTCGCTGCCGGAACCTATCAATTGCTGCAACTGATCGGCCGTTTCGACCAACAGGGCGGCTGGCACGGTACGGGAATCCTTTCCTGCGCTCACTGGCTGAACTGGCGCTGTGGCTTGAATGTCGGCGCTGCCCGGCCTGCCCAAAATCAGCGCTGCGTTTCGGGAAGGCCGGGTGAGCTATTCCAAGGTGCGCGCCATGACGCGCGTGGCGACCGCGGCCAATGAGGACGATGACGGATCGTGGGTTTTCAAGGGCCGTTTCACGCCTGAGCAAGGCGCACTCATCAGGAAGGCACTGGACGCAGCGCTGGCGCAACTGTTCATCGAGCAGAAAAACATACCCGACGACGTTTCTGCAGAAACGTCCCGGCGCCTGGGTTGTGATTGCGCCGTTGTCCATTGGCACGAGAACCAGAATGGTGAGCTGCTCAACATTGGTCGCAAATCCCGCATCATTCCACCGGCTATTCGCCGGGCCTTACACCGCCGCGATGGTGGCTGCCGCTTCCCCGGTTGCACATGCACTCATTATGTAGATGCCCACCACATCATCCACTGGGCCGATGGCGGTGAAACTTCGATGGAAAACCTGGTGCTGCTGTGCCGCCGGCATCACCGGCTGGTGCATGAGGAAGGTTTTGCTGTTCAAGCCGGACGGTTGGGCCTGAACATCACCGCAAAAACACCCGTTCCTTCCTGGCTGGGCGAGCGGATGGACTATTCGATTGCGGTGGAGGGCTTGTTGCGGAGGGAATAGCCCGCACGGAGAGTTCCAACTGTTGACCCAGGCAGGCCAGTGCCGCCTCTAACCGGTCGATGCGACTGGTGTGGTCGAGATCCCGCAAGCGGCGTGCGACTTTCTCGCTCAGGCGCAGTTTGCGCGCCAACTCAACGTTCGTCACGCCGGCTTCAATCATAGCGGTCACCAAAGCCAACTTGGCTGAAAGCAACACATCCAGTGCAATCGTCGAGCGACCTCGGGGCGCTGAAGGCCGCGGCGGACGCTGGCGTAGTTCGGCATACCCTCCAAGCGCTGCCACCAGGCAATCTCGAACCACTGCGTCAAAATCTTCGCCTGGATCGACTTGCGTGAGCGCACCGGGAATATCCGGAAACGCCACCACAAGAGTATCACCATCCTTTTCAACTTCGTACGGGTAAACGTAGTGCATTTCAGAAATCCTTCGGTTCGATTTGCAGATCTTTCAGCATCTTGTGCAAGAGCCCTGGCCCAATCGGTTTGTTTCCCGACTTGACAGTTGTCAGACGATTACCGAGATAAATGCGGCCATGGCTCCCTTTACCTCTTCTTGGGTCGTACCGGAACTCCAGTCTGCAACGTCGAGCATATCGCCGGACCCGCCGGACGAACGCCTCGGTGTTCACGCTATAGTCTCGGACATAAATATCCGAATTACAAGCCTGAGCAAACGAGTGTTTTTCCCATCCACCATAGGGTTAGCTTGGTGTCGCCAGCAACATGCAGGCAATGGGGAATTTACGGTGTTTGCGTGCGAATCTGCTGCGGGCGAAAACCCGGCGGGATGACAAGCGAGGGCGTTTCTGCGGAAAGGTCCTCGAACTTAAATCAAAAAACCGCCAGCTGGGCCTGAACATCACCGCAAAAACACCCGTTCCTTCCTGGCTGGGCGAGCGGATGGATTATTCGATTGCGGTGGAGGGCTTGTTGCGCAGGGAATAGCGCGCGCACGAGCGATCACCGCCCCTTTCCCTACTGCCAATTCACCGGGACCGGCTCGGTTGGCAGGTTCATCTCGCGCAGGAAGGCCTGGAAGCGGGGGTCGTCGACAATAACGATTGAGCGCGTGAGAAAACTAGATCCGGCCTGATTCTCTTACTGCCCGCCGCCAGTGAGCGGCCGCGATGGGGGTCTCCGTAGCAACCAGTTGTTGCCACGAAAACTTCCAGCCCCAATGTCCTTGTGCATGGCCGGGCGTATTCATTCTGGCCCCGGAGCCCAGGCGCAACAGATCCTGCAGGGGAATGATCGCGAGGCGGCAGGGGGAATCCAGCGCAGCCTGCACCAGCGCGTCCGGCGTGGACTGATGAGCGCTGCCCAGCACGTCCCGCACCTGCTGCCTGTTCTCTGCACTCAACGATGCAAACCATCCCATAGTCGTGTCATTATCGTGCGTACCAGTATAGACGACACCCTGCTCCTCGTGGTTGCGTGGTAAATGCGTATTGTCTTCATTGCCGTCAAATGCGAACTGCAGAACATGCATGCCGGGCAATTGGAACTCATGCCGCAGGTCTTCAACTTCAGGAGTGATGATGCCGAGGTTCTCCGCCACCAGCGGCAGCGGGCCCAGTTCCCGCGTCAAGTGCTCCAGCAAGGCTTTTCCTGGCACGCTGCGCCACTGACCATCGGCGGCAGTTCGTCCAGGCCGGGCGGGAATTTCCCAGGTGGCAACCAGGCCGCGAAAATGGTCCCAGCGCAACAGGTCAAAGCGACGACACTCATGCGCCAGGCGGTCACGCCACCAGGCGAAGTTACTGGCTTGCATTCGTTCCCAGTCGTACACCGGGTTGTCCCAGCATTGGCCCAATTCGGCAAACGCGTCGGGCGGAACGCCGGCTACGTGGGTAGCCAGCCCGTGGCTGTCGAGGCGAAATTCGTGCGGCCTGGCCCACACATCCGCGCTGTCGGCGACCACGAACATGGGCAGATCGCCATATAACAGGATGCCGCGCCGCTGTGCTTCGCTGCGCAGGCTCAGCCATGCCTGGTTGAACAGGTACTGCTGCCGGATGCAATGGCCAAGAGCGGCCGCATGATTGTGTGCAAACTTGTTTACCGCCTCCGCATCACGCTGGCGCAAGGGCAGCGGCCATTGCCACCAGGGACTACCCCCCTGCACTTGCCGGATAGCGGTGAACAGTGCATAGCCTTCGAGCCAGGCGGCTTCGCGTGCACGAAACTGCGCCAGTTCACTGTCATCCACTTCACGGTTGTGCAGTTCCGCAGGAATCAGCCGGGGGTTGCCAGCAAAGGCGGAGTCGGGGCTGTACGGCGAACAATTGTGCCCTGCCGGACCGAGCGGCAGCATCTGCCATGCCGAGAACCCTTCGCCCTGCAGGAAATCGAGGAAACGCACAGCGTCCGCACCCAGGGTACCGGAAGGTAAGGACGTGGGATGCAGCAGGACACCGGTCCGGCGCCGATCCAGCACCGGTCGGTCACGTGCCAAGCCCTGGTTATCCATGGGGTCGCTCATGTGCTGCTGCGCATCGCTCCGGCCATTGCCGTCGGGTGATTCGTCAAGCTGCCGGAGGGGGAGTTGTCAGGGGAGTTGATTGGCACATCCAGCGCCGCCGGCGGCGCCGTGCCTATGAGTTGGTATAAGCCAGCCAGTTGTTGCCGGTACAACAGGTCAAAAGCGGGGCCGTCCTCCAGGCGATTGTCTTCACCCAGCCACCAGAACCAATCCGATGCCTCGCACACGGCTAACTGCCGCAGGACCGTGAACACCCATGGCCGCGGTTCGCGTCCCTCCCGCGCCGCTGCAGCCAGTTCCGGCGCCAGGGCAAGATCCACCGCGGACTTGGCCTCGATGAGTAAATCCCACGCCCGGTTCTTCGCAGCATCACCCACCCAGGTGGAAAATGTACCGTACACCCAACTGCCCGCGACCAGCCTTGACAGCTGCAGGGGTGTAAGCCGGGGCAATACCGCCGAGAACGTGGTCAGGCGGATGCGCGGATGTGAGCCCAGCCTTTGATACAGCAGGGTCAGGAACTCAGCGGCGTTGTGCGGAAAATATTCCCAGGCATTTTCGCCATCCATGATGATGCTGAGCACGGCTTCTTCCGTGCCTGCGCTATCAGCGCTGTACTCAAGGCGCCTGACCAGATCGTCCACGGCATCGCCGGCCGGCCACTTTGAATACGCAAAGCCGATACGGTCTGACAGTTCATCGTCGCGGAAGAAACAAGCCGGAGAAACAATTTCGCCGCCGGCTGCGGCCAATCG
>SHZL01000176.1 GCA_009692275.1 Lysobacterales bacterium
TCAGGTTCAGCGCGCTGCCGAAGCGCTGGATCAGGGTCACGGCACCGGTCTGGCCGGTGGTCTTCGTCAGCCCGGCCTTCTTCAGCAGGTGCCTGGCGATGGCCCGGTAGACGATCCCCAACACCTGGCCCATCGCCGCCGGCTCGGCGCCCCGCCCTGTTCCGGGCGTTGACCTCACGGGCTTGCAGCCCGAAGGGCTGGCCCAGGCAAAGGCCCAGGCAAAGGCCCAGGATGGTCAAGGGCCAGTCTGGATTTTCAGTGACGACGGCAGCCACCTGCTCGATGACGGCAAAGCCTGCAAGGATTCAGCGCCTGACCGGCAGAGCTTCAGGGGCCTGTCCGTGGCGGCGCCATAGCAGAACCCCTTCAACAAGGCAGGGATGGATTTAATACCAACCCATGCCCGGGCCGGCGGGACCCCAGCCACCCCAGCCGCCCCAGCGGTTCCATTCCATCTCGTTCATTTCATTGGTCTGGGCAGCCTCGAGGTTCTCGTTGCTTATCTTGTTCTCCAGACGAATCTGTTGAAAGGCCTGGTACTGTTTGGGGCCACCGACGTAGGCCACATTGTTCTTCACATCCGGCAGCACGTAGTAAGTCTTGCCCTCATGGGTAATCAGGGTCACTTTGCCAGCCGGCAACTGCTTAAGCAGTGTGATCTGGTCTGGCTGGGTCGGCGTGATAACCTTGAAGCCAGCGGCGACAGCCAGATTCTCATTGTCCTGGAGTTTGACTGAAGCGCAGCCTGCGACGAGCGCTAAGAACGCCATCACAGCAAGCAAGTTGAATGCGGCCTGGATCTGCTTCATGTTATTTCCTTCTGTTGTGGGTGTTGGATGGCGCGTAATGAATATAACAGAGGCTCACTGAGTCCTGCTACTTCTGGGACGTGCAGGCGCGAGAACTCATCGGAAAAAGCGTTGACGCACGCGTGAAGCGACAGAGGGAGGAATGGCTGCGAAAGAACGCGCCCGTTCAGAAAGTTCTCATTCGCCGCGACCTCATTGCCTAGCGTCTCAGTGAATGACGTCGGGAGAGGTGACATGGAAGCCCTTGGCGCCCATCGACTCGGCGAACTTGACCACGTCGACGGGGGCCGAAGCGCACGCCCGATTCGCGGCCCCAGGCAGCCACAGTCTTCTCCTACTTCATGTGATAGATACTGTGGATGACTGAGAAGAAGTAGCCCGCGGACATGGCGCACATGAGAATGCCGGTCAAGGCTTCAATCGGTGCGAGAGGCCGCCACGACTCCCCCAGCACGAGATCTCCGTAGCCAACGGTCGTGTAAGTGACTCCGGAAAAGTACAACGCTGATCCAGCATCGGGCATGGCCCCCGCCCACAGATAGAACGATCCCCAGACTGCAATCTCCGCCAGATGTAACAGAATCAGGCATCCAGCTACGATCAGCAGCACTCGAGTGATTTGCCAGAAGTGCTCCACCGAAGTGTAGTTCCACTTCCTTAGGGTTAACAGCATGAAGGTGAAACCAGCGATATGGATGAATACTGTAGCGGCCACCAGACCGCACGCAATGAGGAATATTGAGAAAAGTGTCGGGGGTATCACTGCTAATTACCTTCCAACTGGTCTGCGACGATGTTGTGTGTGGTTTTCATGTTTACGGATAGGAAATTCAACCGCCTCAACCGAAGTTGCCGAGTATAAGTCGTACAAAGCCCCTGATCTTCCGAAGATCCGCGCGTCGGCAGGCCGACCCGCCACACCCCTCGCAACTATCGAGATCCAGCTTGAAGACCCGCTTCAGCCGCTGCGCCCAACTCATCGCCCGGTGCTGCTCCGTCGGCGTCAGGTGGCTGCCATGCTGAACCCTGTTTGTTGCTCAGAGGGTGCTGGCTATTCAACCCATCGCTTAGTTCGGGTAATTCAGCTACAACATTTCCATTCAGCCAAAGAGGCCGCCGATGTACCAGAATCTAGCCGTACTGGCGGCCTTTTTGCTGGCGTACAGCATTTTTGCCGGCCGTTTCGAGTCGCGCCTGTTCAATGGCCCGCTGATGTTTATGCTCGCTGGCTTGCTGCTGGGGCCTTCAGTTATCGGTCTGCTGGATCCACATATAACCAAGGGTGGCTTAAAGGTACTGGCCGAGCTGACCCTGGCCATCGTGTTGTTCAGTGATGCAGCCAATGCCAACCTCAAAGTCCTGCGTCAATACGAATCCTTGCCCATGCGTTTGCTACTGATTGGCCTGCCATTGACTCTGGTTGCCGGTTGGTTAGTGGGCTGCTGGCTGTTTCCGCAAGTGCCGGCGCTGGAGTTGGCGATTCTGGCCACCATTCTGGCGCCTACCGACGCTGCTCTGGGCAAGGCAGTGGTGAGCAATCCTGTAGTGCCGGCGCCCGTGCGGGAAAGTCTGAACGTGGAAAGCGGACTGAATGACGGTATTTGCGTGCCGTTGCTGTTGCTGCTGCTGGCGCTGATGGTCGATGTGCAGGCCCACGAGCCGATGGTGCTGGCTCTCGAGTTGATCATGGAGGAACTGGGCATTGGTGCGCTGGTAGGGGCAGGTCTGGCGCTGCTGGCGTGGCAGTTGTTGCGAATCTCGGCCAAGCACAACTGGCAGATGCCGATGTGGTCACAGCTGACCTTGCCCGGTCTGGCGCTGCTGTGTTTTGCGCTGGCGCAAACTCTGGGCGGCAGTGGCTTCATTGCCGCGTTCGTCGGCGGTTTGCTTACCGGCCATTTACTCGATAAGCAGAAACACCATTTGCTGCAGGCCAGTGAGGAATTTGGCAGCCTGCTGTCGGTGGTAACCTGGCTTGTCTTTGGTGCGCTGGTAATCCACAAGGCCTGGAGCAGCTTTACCCCGCAGATATGGTTGTATGCAGTGCTCAGTCTGACGCTGGTGCGCATGTTGCCAGTCTTCATCAGCTTGCTGGGCACGGGCTTAAATACCGAGACACGCCTGTTTATCGGCTGGTTTGGCCCGCGCGGGCTGGCCACCATCGTTTTTGCGGTGATGATCATGGACGCCAATCTGCAAGCAACCAACACCGTGTTGGCTACTGCAATCTGCACTGTGCTGCTGAGTGTTTTCCTGCATGGCATAACCGCCAATCCCTGGGCAGCACGATTTATCAAAAGCTCCCGCGAAGGCGCTTGATAGCCCCTGTTGACTGACGGACGCGGCCTGCTGCTGTTGGGTCTGTTAGTGCTGGCGAGGCTCGCCGCAGAGACGCAACGAACGTGCCGACGTCCATGATGGGTATCGCGCCTAGTTGCCGGGATTCGAGAGCGTGAGCTCCACGCGGCGGTTCTCCGCCCGCCCCGCCGCCGTGTCGTTGGACGCGACCGGGTTGGCCGGCTGCCGTGGCGGCCGGGATCCTGGGCTGGCAGACTCAGCTTATGGGGTGTTTGAAATGCCTATTCCCCTCGAGAGACTGATACGATATCTGTCGTTCACGAGAATCACGAGGTTGCACTATGCGAATTGCACTTTTTGCCGCGTCCCTTGTGTTGACGGCTTCAGCCCATGCTGCCTCGCCGGAGCATTTTGCACTGCGCTCGGCGGGCGACCTCGCACGCCTGTGCAGCACGCCGTCATCGGACAATGACGCTGCCACGGCCTTGGCCTTCTGTCATGGCGTTCTGGCTGGCGCATATGGCTACTTCATCTCTTCGATGCCTGCGGCGGAACGATTCGTCTGCCCGCCAAACCCGGCGCCCACACGTACGCAGGTCGCCAACGGTTTCGTGGGCTGGATGAAGACCCGGCCGCAACTCGAAAACGATGGGGCCATCGACGCGCTGTTTCGATACGCCGCCGAAGCCTACCCCTGCAAACGGTAAAGCGATGCACTTGCACTTTAGGAAGGCATGACATGACACGAAATCTGATCATCAGCGCCACCTTGGCGGCCGCCCTTGGCATGGGCGCATGTACGGACATGACTGCCTCGCAACAGAGCACCCTTGAGGGTGCCGGTATCGGCACTGCCGCCGGCGTGATCATCGGAGCGGCCACTGGCGACTGGGCCTGGGCCGCGGCCGGCGCAGTAGTCGGGGCAGGCACCGGTTACATCGTCAATCAGCAGGAACAAAAACAGAAAGCTGCCCAGCAGTCGGCTTACAACGAAGGTGTTCAAGCCGGCAAGCAGCAGGCGCCGAAGAACTAGTTTCCGTTGACGCCGTTTCCGTTGTCGCCATAGCCTGCCCATGGCGACCCCCGGCGTCGTGAACCCGACCCGGCCGTGGAAGGATTCGCAGCAATCGCAAGCTCCAGAGCAGGTGTTATTGCGGCTGGTTGACGACGACGTAGGTGACGTCGCTGCCCTGGTACTGAGGCTGGTACCAGACGTTGCCGCACTGGTAGTAGGGACCGTCGTAGTTGTAGGTCGAGCATCCCTCCGGCAGGGAGTAGGCTTGCGAGCCGATCGCCGCCGCGGCCACGCCGACGGCGACGCCCACGGCTAAGCCGGCGGCGGCCGGGTAGTAGTCGCCACCGTAATAGCCCCCGCCGTGATAGTCGTCGTAGCGGTTGTCGTCGTTCACGTAGACGTTTCGGTTCATGTCGTCGTTGCCGTTGACGTTGACGTTTCGGTTCATGTCGTCGTTGCCGTTGACGTTTCGGTTCGTGTCGAAGTTGGTATTTCCGCGGTCGAAGTCACCGCCGCCACCCCGGCCGAAGTCACCGCCGCCACCCTGGCCGAAGTCACCGCCACCCCGGTTGATACTTGTCGGAGCGCTGCGACCGCCACCCGCGAACCCACCGCCGCCGAAACCACCACGACCGCCGCCGCCGCCGCCGCCGCTGAAACCACGACCGTCGGCGACGAGAGGAATGGTGGCTGCGAGAATGGTAAAGACGCCAACGATGAGGGTGGTCGCCATGTCGAGCTTCGTGATTTTCCTGGACATTTCTGTGCTCCTCAGCGGGCGATGGACTGGATTGGAATTTGTTTGGCGTCCGCGGGAGGCGTGAACGCGAAGGTGCCCGCAGCGAAGGTTTCGGTGGTATCCCACGTGAGGTCCGCTTCGAACTGCGGCCGAGCGGGATCACTACTGGCGACAACCTCGACCTTGAGCGGCAGGGGCTTGTCGCCCTTGGCGATCCAGATCTGCCAGTCGATCCCCGGTTGCCGGAACGCATAATGCATGGTGTCGCGGCCGGCAACCTTGGCCGGACCCACAACGTGCGCAGAGGTCAGGTTCTTGTGGTCCGCATCACCCCGATTCCACGCGAAGAGGTCATCGAGGGGCACGGTGATCCCGAATTTGGTATAGGCCAAGTCCAGGGTCTCGCGGATGGTCGGAGGCGCAGGGATCTTTGCGTAATACCCGATGCGCGGGGCAAATATGGTCAGGGTCTTGCCATCGTAGATGTACTGGCGGGCCTTGCGGTCCTCGACCACGTCGATGACGAAGGCATCGGGGTTCTTCGCCTTGTACGTGGTCTCGCCGCCGAAAGTCAGGAGTTGGCCGAAGTTATCGACCTCATCGCGCTGCGTCTCCATGACGACCTTGATGCTCTGAAGCGTGTGCAGGTACGCGGCCATCTTGCTCATGGCCGCCAGCGCCTCGGCATCCACCTGCACCTTGGCAGGCGCGCCCTTCGCAACCTCGGGCTTGGCAGCCGGGGCCTTGGCGGGTGCCGTCTGAGCGGGTGCCGTCGGAGCGTCCGCCGCCGCGGCCAGGGGCGCGCCGGCAAGCAGCGTTGCCGCACCGACGCCGATGCAGGCCACCACGATCAATTGCATCACGTTCATCCTGATATCTCCATATTTCGGAAAGAGCAACCGCAGCCGCGCCCGGATTGTCCAGTTGCCGCCTGTGGGTGGCGAATTCGGAGTATAAGCCGTACAAAGCCCCGAATCTTCCGAAGATCGGCGCGTGCCGCGCGTCGGCAGGCCGGCCCTCCCTCCCCTTCAGCCCGCCAGCTCCGGAGCGGCCGACGTCGCTCCCGCAATAGTCACGCTTCCGTACAGTTTCTCGCACCGCACACCGTGACACGCGCAGGCCG
>SHZL01000177.1 GCA_009692275.1 Lysobacterales bacterium
CAATATCCCTTGCTCGATGGCCGCCGCCATGATGCCGTGCTTGACACCTGGCTGTTTGCCGGGGGATCGGAAATGGTTCGATCCGCATGGGTGGCGGGGACGCTATGTGTATCTCAAGGCAGGCATAAAAATCGGGACCGTATCGAGGCATCTGGTCGCCAGGCAATGCGAGGGCTCCTGTGATGGCCGTGGACTTGCCGTTTGCCGCAGCATGTGAGCGCAACAAAGTACCGATTTGTGCAGTCCTGAAAGAGGTGCTGCCGGAAAAAGGAACGGTCCTGGAAATTGGCTCCGGCACCGGGCAGCACATCGTGTTTTTTGCTGCGCAGCAGCCGAGGCTGCACTGGCAGCCTTCCGACCGCAAGGAATACCTGCCCGGCCTTTCACGCCGGTTGGCTGCTGACGGTTGCAGTACTATTCTGCCGCTCATTGAGCTGGACGTGATGCAAAGCTGGCCGGAGCAGAACTTCGCTGCCGTGTATTCAGCCAATACTGCCCATATTATGGACTGGCAGGCGGTTTGTGCCATGTTCGAAGGTGTATCACAGCGGCTGCTGCCTGGCGGCTCTTTCTGCCTCTATGGTCCGTTCAATGAAGGAGGAACATTCACAGCACCCTCTAACGCTGCGTTTGATGCACAGCTCAAACGCGAGAATCCTGCAATGGGAATACGGGATATTAAAGCTCTTGAAACACTGGCATCCAGCCAGCAAATGGTGTTGGAACGCCGATTTTCACTGCCAGCGAACAACCAGTTGTTGCTGTTCAGGTTGAACCGGCAACATTCGGCAGGGACACCAGGCAGGAGCAAGCACGATTGAACATAGCAATGCAGGTCTCCGGTGCCACGCTGGTCGAACAGGCCCGTGCATTGTTGTCCGGGCAAAAAGACTGTATCGCCAATGCGGCAAACCTTTCCGCCTTGCTATTCCTGGAGTTTGGCGATATCAGCTGGGCCGGGTTTTATTTTCTGCGCGGCGACAAGCTCATCCTTGGCCCATTTCAGGGCAAGCCTGCATGTGTAAGCATACCCTTGGGCAAAGGTGTGTGCGGAACCGCGGCCGCGAGTCGCACCACCCAGCGCGTGGCTGACGTGCACTCTTTCGCCGGGCATATTGCCTGTGATGTGGATGCCAGGTCCGAGGTAGTCGTGCCCCTGGTCCAGCATGGAGTCCTGATCGGTGTGCTCGACATCGACAGCTCCACGGTGGCGCGGTTTAATGCACAAGACCAGCGACTCATCGAGCAACTGGCCCAAATATATTTGGCTTCAATCGACTGAAAGCCACTATTCGCCCGCGGGGCCACCATGAATGCCGGCGAGCAGAATTGTCTATGGACCTTAGAGGTCTTTGCCGCGAATAATCTGGCGCAGGGTGCCACGATGGTGACCGGACGACCAGCCTTCAGGGAAATCCACCACCACGAGCGTGCCAGTGGGAAGCCGCGCGAATTCCTGCTGATGGCGGGGATGGATGACGCTCCGGGCCAGGCTTTCAAAGCCGGGATTATGACCGACAATGAGCACCCGGTCTGCCTCGGCAAAAGCAGAATCCAGCAATGTTTCTATGGTGGACGACGTCGCGTGGTACAACTGCGGCACGAAGTGGACGATGGGTTCGAGTTGCGGCCGCAAGGCCAGTATTGGCGTCAGGGTTTCCCGGGTGCGCTGCGCGGGCGAGCACAGGATAGTTTCCGGCGGTTCAAGGCTTTCTTCCAGCCACGCCGCCACGTTTTGCGCGTGCTCGCGCCCGGCGCGGGTAAGTTTGCGTGGAAAGTCCTCGGCGGCGGGGGACCAGGGTACAGCCTTGGCATGCCGCAGGATGAGCAGTTGTTGCATGAACCCACCTCCATGTCTAAGTACAGGCTATTCTAACCTGCATGGACAAAAAGATTGCAGTGTTGGACTAAAGGATTCGTGATGCGTTTTCTGCCACTGATGTTGCTTTTCCTTTGCCCCTGCCTGCAGGCACAGACGGAGGGCGTTGATACTCCGGAAGTCTACGATCACTGGCGCAACCGGGTTGTACAAATCCAGGTGATCGATCAACAGGCGCAGACGAAAGCAGCTACCGGTTCCGGATTTTTCGCCGGCAGGCCCGGCTGGGTTCTGACCAACTACCACGTCATTGCCGGCCTCGCCAATCAACCTGGTCAATACCGCGCACGCTACCTCTCGGACAATGGACAGTCCGGGTCGCTGGAGCTGCTCTCAGTCGATGCGGTGCACGACCTGGCCGTGCTCAGGGCGGAAAACCTTGCTCCATCGCCCTTGTACCTCGCTGCGCAAGCGCCACCCAGGGGAAGCCGCTTGTACTCAATGGGTTACCCGTACGACATCGGGCTGAGCATCGTGGAGGGAACCTACAACGGCATGCTGGAAAAATCCTTGTATGAAAAACTGCATTTTACTGGCTCTATCAATCCGGGTATGTCCGGTGGGCCGACGCTGGACCACTCCGGGGAAGTAGTGGGCGTGAATGTATCCACGGCGGGCAACCAGGTCAGCTTTCTGGTGCCTGCACAATTTGCTGCGGCACTGATCAATTCTACGCGTGACCAGCCAGTTGGCGAGGACGAGTTGAATCGCTCGGTTACTGCGCAGCTTCTGCAAAATCAGGAAGAAATCAGCTCGCGCCTGCTGTCTGTTGATATACCCACTACGCAATTGAGTGGCTATCGCGTTCCGGCTGCGCTGGCGCCTTACATCAGCTGCTGGGGAGACAGTGAGGAGGACCAGCCAAACCTGCTGGCCCGTGTTTACTATGACTGCCAAACCCAGGACGATATTTTTCTGACCGACACCTTGCACACCGGAGTCATCAGCTATCAGCACGATTTGTTGTCCACCAGCCAGCTCCATCCCTTGCGGTTTTACCGCCAGCTGGAGGAGCAAGGCTCCTATCCACAGCTGTACCTGGAGGGTGAAGAAAAAACAGTCACCAATTACCGGTGCCACTCGGATTTTGTGGATCACTCAGGGGTGACATACAAGGTTTCGTTCTGTATTCGCCGCTACCGGGAATTTGCCGGCCTCTACGATTCCTACCTGACTTTGACCAGCCTGGTGAGCAACGATGAAGCCTTGCAGTCCACCCTTGTGTTGGGGGGCTTCAGTTGGGACAACATCAAGAAGCTTTCTGCGCGCTTTATCCAGGCCATGAGCTGGAGTGATCCGGGATCATGACAGAATCAGGCGTGCAGGGCGCTCATCCCGTGGTCGTGGGCGTGATCGAAATGCTGAACCGAAGCGGGCAGGTCACGCAGCGTGAGCCCTGGAATGGCTCTGCGCTGCGAGTTGGGCGCGCATACGACAATGACATCGTTATCAACGACCCGTACGTGTGTCCGCACCATCTCGAGTTATTGACCGAATCGGGTTGCATGCTGGTGCGCGACCTGGGCAGTGTAAATGGCACGTATGCCGGCAAGAAGAGAAACCCGGTCACCACCATGGCTTTGCAGGATGGCAGCATAATTCAGTTGGGGCACAGCCAGTTGCGGTTTCACCTGGCCAGCGGCGAGGTGGCGGCTGCATGGAAGGACCCGACCCGGCAGGGTCTCTTGTCGTGGTTGGGCAAACCCTGGATCCTGTTACTTGCGAGCCTTGTTGCGTTAGTCGCTCTTGCCGCTGATGCGGCCCTGGACAACCCCGAACAGCTGCAGCTTCTGACGATGTCCAGCGATATGCTTTACCCTCTCATTGCGGTGTTGATTTGGGCCGGGTTCTGGGCCCTGCTGAATCGGGTGCTTACTCACCAGGCGAATTTCCCGGTGCACCTGGCAATTGCTTGCCTGGGAGTGGGGGTGCTTTTTTTCGTGGCCCAGCTTGTTTCCATGGTGAGCTTTGCGTTGGGCCTGGATGCCTGGCTACCATGGCTCAGGTTATTGGGGCGCGTAGCGATCCTCACGGTGGTAATTTATGCTCATCTTCGCTATGCGACGGTAGTCTCAATGAGCCACCAGTTCGTCATCGCGGTGCTGGCCTCAGTGGTCATGTTTGGTACCCCGGAAATAAGTTCTGTTATTGAGCGCAATGAATTCAGCAGCCTGCCTTACCTGGAGCCTTTGCTGCGACCACCAGGGTATCGGTTCGCGCGTGGCGAAACCGTCGATGACTTTCTTGAACAGGCGCAATTATTGCGCGAAAAGGCAGACCGGGATGTGCGTCCCTGACTCGAGATTCCCTTAGCCCCGAACAAGGAGATTCAGCCATGCCCTCGTTTGATGTTGTGTCAGAAGTTGATCATCACGAATTGACCAATGCAGTTGACCAGGCCAACCGTGAAGTTTCCACGCGATTTGATTTCAAGGGCAGCGATTCGCGCCTTGAACTGGCCGGGCAAGTGATCACACTTCATTCTCAGTCCGAGTTCCAGTTGCACCAGATGTACGACATCCTGTGCAACAAGTTGGTCAAGCGTGGTGTGGACATTACCTGCCTGGAAGCAGGAGAACCCGTATTACACCTGAAAACCGCCACTCAGACGATTACTGTCAGGGAGGGTATAGCAGCAGAGACCGCACGAAAGGTAGTGCGGGTCCTCAAGGACAGCAAGAACAAGGTGCAGGCTCAAATCCAGGGGGAACAGGTGCGGGTTACCGGGAAGAAGCGCGATGACCTGCAGGCGGCCATTGCATTGCTCAAGGGAACAGATTTCGAAATACCGCTACAGTTCACAAATTTTCGTGACTGAAGGATTCCGCAAGGAAAAATCACCGAAGAAAAGCCTGCAGGAAAGCCCGCTGCCATAGCAGCAACGGACTCACTCAGCCGTTAACAATCTGCTTGCGCGCCTGGTCGGGTGTTTTGCCCAGTGCATTGGCGAGTTCTTCGACAAGAAATTCCAGAGACTGGTTGAGATGGGCCCGGTCAGAAGCACGCAAGGCGCCGCTCTCTTCGAGCTTGCTCAGTTCCTTGTAGACATCGGCATAATCCAGAGCGGTGCCCCGCTCCATGGCCTTTTGGTGTGCATTGGCACGCACCTTCCATTTGCTGCTGACTTTGCCATCCCATTTTCTCAGATGCGCAAGTACTTTTTTTGCCTCGCTGGCATCGATGGGAGTACGCACGGTACTGGCCAGGTCCTGGCTACGCAGCATCAGGGTCAGGTTGTTACGCGTGAAATAAAGTTGGGTAAATGTTGTTGCTTTCTCCCCGCCAAAGCTTCTCTTGCAGACGGAAAGAACCTGGCCGATTCCATGATGTGGGTGATGAATCCTGTCCCCTTGATTTACGATAATGCGCCTTCTCCTTCTGGCGGGTTTTTCCCGTCAACAAAAAATACATCCGAATCAGTATCTTACAGTATTCTTCGACAAAGTTCAAACCCTGTTGTGCCTGTGTGCAGATGGTTGGCTGTTAGTACAGCGGGCTTTTTTCCAGCACAATGGATTTAACGAGCGTGGCAGAGTAGTCCTGTGGGCAAGCACAACGAAGAAGACTGGGAAGGATTCTGGCGCAATACACGTGAAGCTGCTGCATACCGTTCCGGCGCGCCGCAACAAGCCGTTTTGGAACAGTTCTGGGGTGATTTTTTCAAACGCACGCTGCCAATGTTTCCCGGCGCTCGAATCCTGGACCTGGCTTGCGGGAACGGGGCAGTTGCCCGCAGCGCGATCGCGGCGGCACGAACAGCCGGTCTGACCCATGTGATGGTCTGTGGGCTGGACCGATCCGACTCGGGGCTGGTCGACCTTTACCGGCGTCTGCCTTCCGCTTACCCGGTTAATGCGGATGTCTTGATGGCTCCATTTCGGGACGGTGTATTTGACCTGGTGACCAGCCAGTTTGGTGTTGAATATGCAGGTTCAAGCGCCGTGGCGGAAGCCGCCAGGCTGGTCGCTCCGGGTGGTGTGCTGGCAGCGATCTTGCACTTGCAGGGCGGCGGGATCTA
>SHZL01000178.1 GCA_009692275.1 Lysobacterales bacterium
AGTCTTGCTGTCTCGCCCGATGGCAAGAAGTTCTTGATGAACCCGCGCTGGCAACATTTTTCCCGCATCAAAGCCTCGGAACTTATGCTCCTCGACGCCAATGATGCCTCGACCATTAGCAAGCCTGACGCACCCGATCTTACGGCCTGGTCGCTGCACGGCAGGTTGCATGCGGGGCTGCCCCAGGCCCGCTGCATCATCCACCTGCATACGACCTACGCGACCGCCATCGCCTCATTAGCCAACCCCGAGGTCCTGCCGATCGACCAGAATACCGCACGCTACTATAACCGCATCGCCGTTGACATGGATTATGGCGGGATGGCCAACAATGATGATGAAGGCGACCGCATCGCCCGCCTGATTGGCAACAAGCAGATCATGATGATGGGAAATCACGGCATTCTGGTGTGCGCCGCAACGGTTGCCGAGGCTTTCGACCTAACCTATTATCTCGAACGTGCCTGCCAAAATCTGGTTCTGGCCTATCAAACCGGCCAAAAACTTCATGTAATGACTCCGGCTGTTGCCGAGAAGACCGCCCGGGAATGGGAATCCGACCGCGACCAGTTCCACGCTCACTTCGAGGAAATGAAACTGATCCTTGATGCCGAGGACCCCTCCTACGCCAGTTGAGGCGCTTGATGGTGAGCTCCCCGCTGCTACATGGCAGGAGAAATTGAAAAGCCGCTCTGGTGGGCGGCTTTTTTTATTTGTAACAGGTGTTAATGTGTAGCAGTGGCGTTCTAGTCGATGGCGGCACACTGGTAATTAGGTGCAGCCTGCCGGACTCCCCGTGGCGCATAGGCCACACTGAACGTTAGGGAGGCCCCCTAGGTCAGGTTATATCCCCGCTCGTCGTGCAAGGCCAGATCCAGACCCTCCTGTTCCTGTTCCGCAGTGGCGCGTAGCCCAATCGCGGCATCAATCAATTTCAGCAGGACGAAGCTCACCGCCGCGCAGTAAACAATGGTCACGCCAGCACCCGCGAGCTGAGTCATGACTTGCCCGCCCATGCTCACACCTTCCTTCAGGCCCACCCCGCCCAGGCTGCTGTCAGCGAATACGCCGGTCAGGATGGCGCCGACAAAACCGCCAACACCGTGAACGCCAAAGGCATCCAGCGAGTCGTCATAACCAAACGC
This sequence comes from Lysobacterales bacterium, assembly GCA_009692275.1. Taxonomy (GTDB): domain Bacteria; phylum Pseudomonadota; class Gammaproteobacteria; order Xanthomonadales; family SZUA-36; genus SHZL01. The sequence continues at coordinate 1,146 of SHZL01000178.1, forward strand.
GCGTTTAGCCTTGACCACGGCAAAGTAGCAAATCAACCCTGCCGCAATGCCGATCGCAATCGCGCCCATGGGCCCGACATAACCCGAAGCGGGTGTTATCGCGACCAGGCCGGCAACCGCGCCGGATGCGAGACCCAGCGCACTGGGTTTGCCGTAACGCATCCACTCGAGGAACATCCAGGTCAGCGCTGCAGCGGCGGTGGCAAACTGGGTAACAGCCATGGCCATTCCCGCTACGCCGTCGGCCGCGAGTTCACTGCCCGCATTGAAACCAAACCAGCCCACCCACAGCATTCCGGCGCCGACCATGGTTAACACAAGATTGCTCGGCTTCATCGGGTGCTGTGGGTAACCATTGCGTTTGCCCATAACCAGCGCCGCCACCAAACCGGCCACGCCGGCATTGATGTGCACCACGGTTCCGCCAGCGAAATCGAGCACGCCCAGTTGCCCCAGCCAGCCACCGCCCCAGACCCAGTGGGCCACCGGTGCATAGACAAACGTGACCCATAAAGCCATGAACCACAGCAGCGCAGAGAACTTCATGCGTTCAGCAAAAGCGCCAACGACCAGCGCAGGAGTGATGATGGCGAAGGTCAGCTGGAACATCGAAAATACGGTCTCCGGAATCACACCCTTGATCGAATCTTTGCTGATGCCCGCCATGAAGGCCTTGTCGAGATTTCCAATAATGCCGTTGACGTCGTCACCAAAGGCCAGGGCATAGAGGTAGAACACCCACAGCAGGGTCACCACGCACGTGATCACAAAACACTGCATCATGACGCTTAACGCATTTTTCGCACGCACCATGCCGGCATAAAACAGGGACAGTCCGGGAATGGTCATGAACAGGACCAGAGCGGTCGAGGTCAGCATCCAGGCGGTGTCGCCTGGGCTCAGGGCATCCTGGGCCAGGGCCATCCCCGGCGCAAAGATGAGCAGCACTGCCCCAACACAGACACAGGCGCCGGCAACGGTTTTTTCCATTCTCATCATTTCAACTCTCCCCCCGCTCAAATGGCTTGCGCGCCGGTTTCACCCGTGCGGATGCGAATCACCTGTTCCAGCGAGCTGACAAAGATCTTGCCGTCGCCGATTTTGCCGGTTGTCGCAGAGCGCGTGATCGCTTCAACCACGAGTTCCAGAAGCTCCGTAGTAACGGCAATTTCCAGTTTGATTTTCGGCAGGAAGTCGACGTTGTACTCGGCCCCGCGGTACAACTCGGTATGGCCTTTCTGACGCCCGAAGCCCCTGACTTCGGTAACGGTAATTCCGTTGACCCCAACCTCGTGCAAGGCTGCCCGAACATCGTCCAACTTGAACGGCTTGATAATGGCGGTGACCAGCTTCATAGATTTTCTCCGGCGTTACGGGCAATTGATTCGATACGTCACTTACTTCAATAAGCAGAAATCGTGCCAGCCGAGGAGATGAAGTGATAGCAAGGCGTCGGGGCCGTATGCGGGTAATTTACGTGGCTGGCCTGGGGCGGTGATCGCGCCCAAGCAGTGCAGCGGGCGCCGGGCCGCACCAATGTGGTGCAGGAGCGGATCGAACTGTCAGGAGAGAGCGGGCTTAGAACGTGTGGCTTGCTCTAACCCCGTTAAAAAAACCGCCAACCCGGCGCACCTCAGGGGAAAACCCTGTTGTACTCAGGATGTTGACACATCAGGTTTTGGAGCCAGTTGCAGGTATTTCAACATACCGATGAAATCCGCCATGCGGGACTTGCGGTAGGCCGCCACATCCATGTCGCGGTAGTCATAAAACCCCACACCATCGCGTAAACCGTTGCGCTGGTTGCGCATATTGTCTTCGATAATCTGCGGGGTCTTGAAGCGGTCTTTATCCAGTGTTTTGCACAGGTATCTATCCGCGTAGTAAAGGATATCTCCCCCGCCCCAATCGATGAATTCAGCCAGGCCCAGCACCGCAAAGCGAAGGCCGAAACCCACTTTTACCGCCTTGTCGATATCTTCCGCAGTAGCGACACCTTCTTCCACCATGCGCGCTGCCTCATTCATGGCCAGTGCCTGTATGCGCGGGACTATGTAACCCGGCGAGGCTTTCATGCGCACAGGCACTTTGCCGGCGGCTTCCAGCCAGGCCACCAGGCGCTCCGTGGTGGCGGTGGAAGTGAAATTACCATGACTGACTTCAACCAGTGGCATCAGGTGCGCCGGATTCAGCCAGTGAGCATTGACGAAGCGCTCAGGGTGCTTCACGTAGCCCGCGAGATCGTCGACCAGGATCGTTGACGTGGTCGAAGCGATGATGGCATCCGGTCCGGCGTGAAGCGAGGCCCACTCCAGGCAGGCCTGCTTGGCCGGCAGCACTTCGGGAACGCCTTCGAAAAACAGGGGTATCTCAGCCGCTGATTCGGCTGCACCTGCGGCTGACACCAGGGAAATCCGGTCGGCAATCCTGCTGACGTGCTGTGCGTCAAACAATCCGACTTCAGCCAGGAAGCCGAGGTCGGCCTCCATTTCCGCCCGGATAGCGGCGTCCATGGCGGCAGATTCTTCAGCACCGCGCTCCTTCAGGTCAATCAGAATGGATTTTGTTCCCGCCAGGGCGAAAGACAGGGCAATGCCGCGCCCCATGCGTCCGGCTCCGAGCAGGCCGACCGATGATGGCAGGTCACTCACAAGGTAAACCCTTCCTGCAGCAGCTGGCGCATCCCTTCCCGGCTCAGCGCATCCAGGCCCAGGGACTCCAGGGTGCGGCCTTCGGCGTAGAGGTCGCGGCCAACAATGGCCGTTGCAATCGCCAGGAAGCCGGCGGCAATGGGTGTTGGTACACCTGCCCATTTGCCCAGGGAGGAAATCAGCGACAGGCCAAAGCGGGTGTCTTCCAGCATGTAGCGGTGCTCCGTGAGCACGATATGCTCCCGCCAATCACCGGAATCTGCCAGCTTGTCATGGGCGCCGCGACCGTACATCCACTCCTCACCTTGCCTGGCGTAGTGATCTGCCAGCGGGAAATGCGGTGCTGCGTAGCCCAGTTCCGTGCGCAAGGCTATGCGCTCTGCATCCAGGGCATCGGTAACCCGGCGAATGGCTGGCTGGGTGCCCTCGTTATGAATATCCCAATGTTCGAAATGCTCCAGCGGTCCGGCGTTCATCATGATCAGGGGCGGATGAATGATCCCGCCTGCGTTCATCAGGGCGCCGGACAAAGCGTCCTCGGATTTTTCCATTGCCGGATAAGCGCGGGAAATCACCGACCAGGCGTGTTCACTGTTCCTGGCAGGAAAGACCCCGGTCGGCAGGCGCTTGGCATAAGCGGACACCACCACGTAGTCAGGGCCATGTTTGCGTGCGAGGTACGGCAGTGTGCCCGTTTCAGCGAAAGAAATATCTGCGCCGGTGCCGGCATCCTTGACCGCCTTGGCAAAAATGTAACTGCCGAATGTGCCCGGCGGCAGGAATATCACCTGCCCATCGGTCAGATGCGGCGCCAGTGCCCGCGCCAGATTTTCGTGGCTGGTCGAGGGCAGGGGAATAACGATAAGCGCGGCACCCGCTACGGCAGCCTTCAGGTCATCCGTAACCAGCGGAACGGGGATATTCCGCTCACCCTTGAAATCCTTGAGGCGGATGGCGCCGCTCTTCCTGATCGGCTCCAGGGCTGCACCATCACGCCGCCAAAAACGCACTTCATGCCCGTTTTCTGACAACTCAGCTGCGGCTGCGTGGCAACCATGGCCACCTCCCAGTACTGCGATTTCCATGAAACTCTCCACTCATGCTTCTGCATCAGCCGTTTATATCGATGACGACCCGTCCACGAATCTCACCATTCAGTAATCCGGCCGCGAGTTCCGGCAGTTTGGCGAAGGGTTCCACTGAATAGATTTCCCGCAAACGCTGCTGGTCGACCAGTTTTGCCAGCGCAGCCCAGGCGCGCTGGCGAACAGCCTGGCTGGCCATGACGGAATCAATCCCGCGCAAGGTCACGCCGCGCAGGATAAAAGGCATGACAGTAGATGCCAGGCCGATGCCGCCGGCCAGCCCACAGGCCGTCACAATGCCTTCGTACCGGGTCTGCGCCAGGACCGTGGCGAGCGTCTTGTCGCCGACGGAATCTACCGCGGCGGCCCAGGTTTCCGTTTCCAGCGGGCGGCTGTCGCGCAAGAATTCTTCGCGGTTTCTCACCGCGCTGGCGCCGAGAGACTTCAAGAACCCTTCGTGTTGACCTGCCCTGCCGGTAACTGCAACAACCTCGTACCCCAGGCCGGAGAGCAACATCACCGCCACAGTACCCACGCCGCCGGTTGCGCCGGTCACTACCACCGGCCCATCGCCAGGCTTTACCCCCTTGTCCTGGATGGCCAGCACGCACAACATGGCGGTATAGCCCGCAGTCCCGATGGCCATTGCTTGTTCATTGGTGAAAGACTCCGGTATGCGCACCAGCCATTCCGGCTTTAGCCTTTGCTTTTGCGCATAACCGCCCCAGAACTTTTCAGATAATCCGAATCCATTTACCAGCACCCGGTCACCCGGCACCCAGTCTGCACTGCGGGAATCAACCACCGTCCCGGCCAGGTCGATGCCGCAAACCATTGGCGTACTGCGGCAAATCTTGCCGCGACCGGTCACCGCCAGCGCATCTTTGTAATTCAGGGTGGAATGGGAAATGGCGACCAGCACATCTTCGGTGGGCAAGTCATCCACCGAAATCTCGGTCAAAACACCTTTGACTTTACCGTCAACTTCTTTTG
>SHZL01000179.1 GCA_009692275.1 Lysobacterales bacterium
CCATGTTGGTTTCAGAAACCATACTTCAGCTCCACCCCTCCGTACACATTCCGCTCCGGCGCGGGCTCGTAGTAGCGCCCGAAGGTGGCGTTGATGCGGATGTTGTCCATGTACAGTTCATCAAAAATATTATTCACGCCGATGAAGGGCTCCAGCGCCCAGCTGCCCGATACCCATCTATAGCCTGCACGAGCGCTGGCAACAAGGTAAGGGTCGGTCTTGACCGAGTTGGCATTGTTGGCGAAAAAAGCCCCGACATAGAGCAAATCAAACCCGGCATAGAACCCGGACGAATGGTGATACGCAAAATCGAGGTTGGCCTGCTGCTCCGGCACGCCCGGAATGCGATTGCCATCGTATACATTAAACCCCGCTGCGCCTGCCGGTTCACTGAAGTCCTTGAAGGTGAAATCAGACCAGGTATAGGCCAGCCGGCTGGTCAGTCCTGGCGCCAGTTCCACTGAAACCCCGACCTCTGCGCCCCTGTGCGTGGACTTGCCGGAGTTCTGGAAAAAAGCCTGGCCGGAACCGCTGAGTTCATACGGCACGATTTCGTTGCTGACGTCGATGTGGAACAAAGCCAGTTCGTAACGCCAGCGCCCGGTCACTACGCCCTTGAGCCCGAGTTCGTAATTGGTGGCTGTTTGCGGACCGAGATCCTGGTTGAAGCCGGTGGGTCCGTTGGGGTTGGCCAGTTCGACAATGGCCGGAGGGTCAAACGAAGTCGAGATATTGGCATAGAGGTTAAGCGCCTCATCGCGGTGCCAGGCCGCGCCCAGCATCGGGCTGAAATGGCTGAAACTGGTATCACCGGATTCATCGCCCGTGGCTCCATCTGCCACTGGAATGCGGTCATTCACGCTGTAATCCATGTCATCGAGGCGCGCACCGGCACTCAGTGTCCATTGCCCGGAGAGCTGCAAGGTGTCTGTTGCAAACAGGCCGGCGGTGCTCACATCTTCGTCCTGGTTGGTGGTCAATATGCCGAGCACCCCCTGGTTATTGGCAAAGCGTTTGCGCAGGTCACGCTGGGCGCCCAGCTCAAAGCCTAGCACCAGCTGATTGGGAATGTTTCCGGCGAGCGGCCTGCTCCACTGCCAGTGCCCGCCCCCGCCAGCGACCTTGCGATCAAGCGCCACGCTGCCGCCCTGCCCGTTGCTGTTGATGGAAAAAGGCAGGAGGTTGGTGAAATCGCGCAGGATGCCGTAGGCATGCAGCAGGAACTCGTTCTCGTCGTTCAGCGTCTTGCGCCAGGCCAGGCCCAGTTGCTGTTGCTGCACGGTTTCGTCGGCATCAAATTGCAGGTTGCGCGGAGCGGCCTGGCGCCGGTTGGCCTGAACTTCCGCTGCCGTCAGTCCGCCGGCGTCCTGTGCTTCGGGTGAATCCACTGCGTTGAACACCACCGTCAGCGATGATGAATCATCAAAGTCATAACGCAGTTTGCTGTTCCACAGGGTACGTTTGTACGCTGATTGCTGGCGGTAGCCGCCGAGTTGCGTATTGGACAGGCTGGCCAACCAGTTCGCCTTGCCGGTCTGCCCCCCCGCCTTGGCCTGCGCCAGGCTGTAGTCATAACTGCCAAAGCTCAAGCGGCCGGAAACAAAGGGTATGTCCGGCCCCTCTTCGGTACGAATATTGATCACACCACCGCCGGAGGCGCCATAGACCGCCGACACGGGACCACGGATCACCTCGACCGACCGGGTTGAACCGAGATCGACGGAATCCACATTGCCCTGCCCGTCCGGCATGGTCAGGGGAATATCGTCCGATATCAGCATGATGCCGCGTATGCCGAAATTGGCGCGCGCGCCAAAGCCGCGAATGGAAATGCGCAGATCCTGGGCAAAGTTATAGCGGTTCTGGGAAAACACGCCCGGGATGTTGACCAGCGCCTCATCCAGGCCCAACTGCTGCCGCCCCAGTTGGATTTCATCCTGGTCCACCCAGCCAACCGCCAGCGGCAGTCGTATCCACTCCGTCGGGATGCGGGTGGCGGTGACCACTACCTCATCAAGCGTCGAGGATGCTTCGCTCTGGCCAAAAACCAGCAACGGATTGAGCAGGCCGGCGCATGGCATCATCCACACCGCCAGCGCCTTTAAACCACTGTTCATGACTCGTCCTTGCATTGAATACCTGTCAGTCTCACAAGCCTATTGGAGTCGGGTCATGCAATGCAACTGAATCGTCTGTCCATGGCAGATTACCTGCCTGGTCGGCGGACAGGCGGGCGGGCGGGCGGGCAAAACTGTTACACTGGCAAGAGCCATTCATTTTCGGACAAAGAGCATGAGCAGTAAAAAAACCAAGACAACCGGGATCGACATCGGCATCAGTGCGGCTGATCGCGAGAAGATCGTGCGGGGGCTCTCGGCCCTGCTGGCGGACAGCTACACGCTGTACCTGATGACGCATAATTTCCACTGGAACGTCACCGGGCCGCAGTTCAACAGCCTGCACACGATGTTCATGGGCCAGTACACCGAGCAGTGGAACGCCCTGGACATCATCGCGGAACGCATCCGCGCGCTGGGCCACCCGGCACCCGGCACCTACAAAGAATTCATCAAGCTGACCTCCATAAAAGAGGTTGAAGGCGTGCCTAAAGCGGATGACATGATCCGCCACCTGGTTGCGGCGCAGGAAGCCACCGCGCGCACAGCACGTAAGCTGTTTCCACTGGCCAATGCGGCGAACGACCAGCCGACCGCCGATTTACTGACCCAGCGCCTTGAAATACACGAGAAAACCGCCTGGATGCTGCGCAGCCTGCTGGAGGACTGAAATCGGACGTCCTGGTCACAGTGTCGCCTTTGCCTTGATACCGTTACACCCTAAGCCTAAGCCGCGCCGGGCGGAGCCTCAATTGATCCGGGTTTTCGCATCAACTATCAACCGAGTGGAGAGACTCATGAGTTAACAACTTAAGGCCGGCAGCTGCTGGCTGTGGCACTAACGTTTGTCAGTATGATCCTGCCAGCCCAGGCAGCCAGTTCAGAGCAACCCAATATTGTGGTCATCATAGCCGATGACATCGGTATCTGGAACATCGGTGCCTACAGCCGCGGCATGATGGCAGAACACCCAACCTCGATAAAATTGCCGCCGAAGGCATGCTGTTCACCGCCTACTATGCCGAGGCCAGTTGCACCGCCGGACGCGCCAATTTCATCACCGGTGAATTGCCGATCAGCACCGGCATGACCACCGTCGGCCAGGCCGGTTCACCCAGCGATATTCCCGACGCGGCAGTCACCATTGCCACGGCACTTAAAGGCATGGGCTACGCCACCGGACAATTCGGCAAGAACCATTTGGGCGATTTGAACCAATTCCTGCCGACCGTGCACGGTTTTGACGAGTTCTTCGGCTATCTATACCACCTCGATGCGATGGAAGACCCGGCCCACCCGGCCTACCCGCAGAACCTGATCGACAAATTCGGCCCGCGCAATATGGTCCACAGTTGGGCGACCGATGTAGACGATCCCACCGTGCAGCCACGCTGGGGCAAGATCGGCAAGCAGAAGATCGAAGACGCCGGCACGCTTTATCCGGAACGGATGGAAACCGTGGATGACGAGATTCGCGATTTAGCCCTGCAGTTCATCGAAAAGGCCAAGAAAGACGGCAAGCCCTTCTTCCTGTGGCTGAACCCGACGCGTATGCACATCGTCACCCACCTCTCACCAAAATACGAAGCGATGCGCAACTCGGAGAACGGCTGGAGCGAACACGAAGCCGGCATGGCGCAGATGGACGATGACATCGGCCTGGTAATGCAGAAGCTCAAGGACATGGGTGTGGACGACAACACCATCGTTGTGTTCACCACCGACAATGGCACCGAGAACTTCACCTGGCCCGATGGAGGACAGACGCCGTTCTATGCCGGCAAGGGCACGTCCTATGAAGGCGGGTTCCGCGCACCAGCCATGATTCGCTGGCCTGGCAAGGTACCAGCCGGCTCGGTCGGGAACGGCATTTTCTCCGGCATGGACTGGTTCCCGACACTGGTGGCCGCCGCTGCCAACCCGAACATCACAACAGAGCTGTTGCAAGGCAAGATGATCAATGGCACCAACTACAAGGTGCACCTGGACGGCTATGATCAGACGCCCATGATTACCGGCAAAGGGCCATCCAACCGCCACGAGATCTGGTACTTCGCGGAAAGCTCGCTCAATGCCGTGCGCCTCGACGATTATAAGTTCATCCTGAAGCAGCAGCCGGGCGGCTGGCTGGGCCCTGCGGTAGAGCCGGGTGCACCGCCTATCGTGAACCTGCGCCTGGATCCATTTGAACGCACGCTGTTTTATGACGGCAATAACGGCTCACTGGAATACATGGAATGGTATAAGTTCCAGTTCTGGCGTTTTGTCCAGGTCCAGGATGCGGTGATGGTACTGGCCCAGACTGCCGTCGACTTCCCGCCCATGCAACGTGGTGCGAGCTTCACCATGGATGCGGTGATAGCACAGATCAAGGCTGCGCAGGCGAAGAAGTCCGGGAATTAAGCCAGCGAACTAATCTGCTGATGGGTTATTCACGGGTGGCTTAAAGCGAGCCACCCGTTTGTTTAAGAGTTCCAAATCGCTTTCTTGAAGGAGAAGCATTATGAGTTTTTGCAAATTGTTCACGACAGCCGTGGCAACGAGCGTACTGCTCGCCACCACAATGTCACCCGCATTGGCCGCATCCAAGGGCAAGAAACCCAATATCCTGTTCATCGTTTCGGACGATACCGGTTACGGTGACCTCGGCCCCTACGGCGGGGGCGAAGGCCGTGGTATGCCAACACCCAGTATCGACCGCATGGCAGCGGAAGGCATGACGTTTTTTTCATTTTATGCACAGCCCAGTTGCACGCCGGGTCGTGCCGCCATGCAGACCGGACGCATTCCCAACCGCAGTGGCATGACCACCGTGGCATTCCAGGGCCAGGGCGGCGGACTACCGGCGGCTGAATGGACGCTGGCATCGGTACTGAAGCAAGGCGGCTACCAGACGTATTTCACTGGCAAGTGGCACCTCGGCGAAGACGATTATGCGCTGCCGAATGCACAGGGCTACGACGTGATGAAATATGCCGGTCTGTATCACCTCAATGCGTACACCTACGGTGATCCAACCTGGTTCCCGGACATGGACCCGGCGGTGCGCGCCATGTTCCAGAAGGTGACCAAGGGTGCGATGTCCGGCAACGCCGGGGAAACACCGTTCGAAGAATTCAAGATTAACGGACAGTACGTGGATACACCGGTGATCGATGGCAAGGAAGGCGTCGTGGGCATTCCGTATTTCGACGGCTACGTGGAAAAAGCGGCGCTGCAATTTCTGGATGACGCGGCGAAATCCGACAAACCCTTCTTCATCAACGTCAATTTCATGAAGGTGCACCAGCCCAACATGCCGGCGCCCGAGTTCCAACTTAAATCGATGTCGAAGTCGAAGTATGCCGACTCCGTGTTCGAGCTCGACACGCGCATTGGCCGCATCATGGACAAGCTCAAGGCCCTCGGCCTCGACCAGAACACCTTGGTTTTCTACACCACCGATAATGGCGCCTGGCAGGATGTCTACCCCGATGCTGGCTACACGCCATTCCGCGGTACCAAGGGCACCGTACGTGAGGGTGGCAACCGGGTTCCCGCAATTGCGATCTTCCCGGGCAAGATCAAGGCAGGCAGCAAAAATCACGAAATTGTTGGCGGTCTGGACTTGATGGCTACCTTTGCTGCAGTGGCTGGAGTAGACCTTCCGACCAAAGACCGCGAAGGCCAGCCCATCATATTCGACAGTTACGATATATCACCCGTCCTGTTTGGAACGGGCAAGTCGCCGCGCACGGAGTGGTTCTA
>SHZL01000180.1 GCA_009692275.1 Lysobacterales bacterium
GAGGAGCCTACAGGGCTAAGCGAGATGTGGCGGAGATCTCTTTCCAGGAGCGTATGAAACAGGGATGTTTCATTCGAGCCCCCAGGGATGGGTTTACGGCGTCTCCCGGGTAAGCCTACCGGCCGCGGGTTGCGCCCCTCGGCGGAAAACTGTGACGAAATCCCGCCCCCAAGCCGATTGCCCCTTCCTTAACCCCTGACCACACCCTCCAAGTGACAATTAGCGTCACCTTCTAGACGTTGCACGACAAAGCCCGAGCAGAATTGGCTCAAGACATTTTTGCTCAAACCCTGGTACTTACTTGTTTTAAAACGCTTTAATTAATTTTTTATCCGATCCGGGCATTCGGCGCGAATCTTGCATATAGACAGGCAAGCTAGCCGTTTGGTAGCGGTTAGCGGGAAGAGTCGGAACCTCGCCCTCATTGCCCAAACGAGGTTCCGGCTGCTCCCAACCAAACAGTCGCCACCTGCAAACTGACTCAAGATCAGTTAGCACCTTCTCCGGAAAAGAGCGGGGAAGTGCCAGGAAACAGCTTGTACACCAGAACGCTTGGGGAACAGGCAAGAAAGGGTCCGAAGCCTAGGGGGAAAGTTGGCCAGGACCGACAAATGATGACCGCTGTGCTACACGCAGGAATTGGACATCACTTGCTAAACTTGAACCCGGCGCAAGCCGGGTTTTTATTTGTGCTGCGAACTAATTAACCCCGGTAATGATATAGCCGCCCGACTTCGGGTCATGGTCCATGGTCAGCAAGCCACGGGTGGCCATCTCTTCCAACAACTTTCCAAACGAACGGAAGCCGTGATAGGTTTCATTGAACCCCGGTTTGCGCCGCTTCAACGCCTGCTTGACCATCGAACCCCACAGCTTGTCTTCGTCGCTACGCTCGCCCAACAGATCAACAATGGTTTCCAGCACCAGTTCAAAGGCTTTTTCCTCACGCTCTTCCTTGGTTCCTGCCGTGTCTTTTTCTTCAGTTTCTTTGCGCGTGTTCTTCTTCTTGCTGGGTTTGCGGAGTTCTGAAGCCCGCACGAGGTCATCATAAAAAATGAACTCATCGCAGTTGGCAATGAGTAAATCGGAAGTGGAGTTCTTTACCCCGACTCCAATTACCTGCTTGTTGTTTTCGCGTAACTTCGAGACCAGCGGAGAGAAATCAGAATCCCCGGATATGATCACGAAGGTATCCACGTGTGCCTTGGTGTAACACAGGTCCAGGGCGTCAACGACCATGCGAATATCTGCAGAGTTCTTGCCGGATTGCCGCACGTGCGGTATTTCGATCAATTCAAACGAGGCTTCGTGCATGTCCCGCCTGAAGTCTTTGTATCGTTCCCAGTCGCAGTAGGCTTTTTTCACCACGATATTGCCTTTGACCAGCAATCGTTCCAGTACGCCCTCGATTTCAAAACGGGTGAAATTTGCGTCCCGCACGCCTAGCGCAATGTTTTCGAAATCGCAAAATAGGGCGAGGTTCCTGGTGCCGTTGGTCATGAGCGCGGGTCTTCTTGAAGGTCGTGCATATTCTACTGGATTAATGTCCTGAGCGAGAAACGGGCTTAAATGCGACGCCTGGCCCGCCCTGAACCGCTATCATGCTCGCATGGACAGCCCGGCAACCGATCACACACCCTACTACCGACTGGATCCGGACACGGTGCTGCAATCCATTGATTCGGTTGGCCTGGTGACGGACGGCCGCCTGCTTGCGCTCAACAGCTATGAAAATCGCGTGTACCAGGTGGGCATCGAAGACGCCGAACCTCTGGTGGCCAAGTTCTACCGGCCAGGCCGCTGGTCGGATGAACAAATCCTCGAGGAGCACGCATTCTCGCTGGAATTGGCTGCCGCAGAAATTCCCCTGATCGCTCCGCGGGTATTTAACGGAGAAACCCTGCACCGGCATCAGGGTTTCCGCTTTGCCTTGTTTCGCCGCCAGGGAGGGCATGCTCCGGAACTTGAAAGCCGGGACACCCGCTTGTGGCTCGGGCGATTCATAGCGCGCATCCATGCGGTGGGTTCCAGCAAGCCGTTCCGCCATCGTCCGGCCCTGACACCGGAACGTTTTGGCGACCAGGCCATCCGCACCATCATCGAGGGCCAGTGGCTGCCACCCCACCTGGAGACCGCATTTGCCAGCCTGGCCGCAGACCTGATGACATCCATTCGCGCCGCATGGAGCAGGGCCGGGGCTTTCCGGACTATCCGTCTCCACGGTGACTGTCATCCGGGCAACCTGCTGTGGCGCGATGGACCCTTCTTTGTTGACCTGGACGATAGCCAGACCGGACCGGCGATCCAGGACCTGTGGATGCTGCTTTCCGGCAGTACAGCGGAAATGCAGGCGCAACTGGGGGACATCAGCGAAGGTTACCGGCAGTTCATGCGCTTTGACGTGCGCGAACTGCAGCTCATTGAAGCCTTGCGGACCTTGCGCATGCTGCACCATGCCGCGTGGCTGGCACAGCGCTGGGATGACCCGGCTTTTCCCATTGCCTTTCCCTGGTTTGGGGAACCGCGCTACTGGGAATCACTGGTACTGGGTTTACGCGAGCAGCTTGCGGCCATGCAGGAGCCTGCACTGGAGTTGCCGTTCTAGCCCAGCAATGAGCTCTAGTTCAGTAATGCGGGGGGACCTCAAAATCACCCGTGCCACCACTAGCGGGTGAGCCATCGCCAAGCTCCTTGAAGCGCGCGGCCAGCTCGGCACATTGCAGCTGCAATGCACGGATTTCCCGGTCCTGGCGGCTCACTACCCCGTTAAGGTTTTCAATCGTGTCGTCCTGGAAAGCCAGCCGGCTTTCCAGCTCATCCAGGCGTTTTTCCCATGGCGACGGCACGTGCTAGCCCTCTGCCGGGTCCGGCGGCTGCCACAGCTCCACGCGGTTTCCATCGGGGTCAACAAACCAGCCAAACCGGCCGAAATCCTGCTCCTCATGGTCGGGCAGCACCTGCGCACCTCCGGCGGCCACGTTTTCCAGAGCGGCATCCAGATCATCAACCACGAGGTTGATCATGTGGTCCTGCCCGGAGTCACCGAAATACTCCGTGTTGGCGGCAAACACACTCCACACCGTAAACGCCTGCGCAGGCATCCGGGCAGGCGAGAAACTGGTGCCCTGGGTGGAACCCCAGGATTCCACCGCTATGCCAAGGTGCTGGGCATACCATTTTCCCAGTTTCCTCGGGTCCGGTGATTTGAAAAACACGCCGCCTACGCCCAACGCCCGTCCGCGCGCCGGTTGCACTGCCTTTGGATCACTCAATCAAGCACTCCCGTTGTGTACAAAAGCCTTATTTGAAAACCGATTCGAACAATAACTGCATGTGGCACCAGGAACTTTGATCGGCCAGCGCATTGTATTTCAGCGGCAGCTTGAACTGATCGCCGCGGGCCGTGGCCGCCGGATTGCTGAAGCCGTGCAGGCACGTGGGAAAGTTGATGAACTGGTAATCCGCCCCGGCCTGCTCCATTTCCCGTTTGCAAGCGGCAACCGTCTCTGCGGGGAAGAATGAATCGTCTTCACCGTTGTAGGCGGCAACCCGCGCAGTGATCTTGATGCCCTGCGCCGCGGGCGCAAGTGCCAAGGGCAGGCTGCCGTGAAAAGAAGCGACAGCTTTGAGGTCCGCACCGTAGCGGGCCATGTGCAGCACGATGCCGCCCCCGAAGCAGTAGCCGATGGCGGCGATATTCTCCGCATCCACCGTCACGTGGGCTTTGATCCGGGTCATTGCCGCATTGAACCGGTCGCGGCAGCCGGGAAGGTCAGCCAGGGCCGTGGTCATTAATTGGTGCGCGTCCTGCGGGTGGTCAACTGTCTTGCCATCACCATACATGTCAATCGACATGGCGGTATACCCCAACTCCGCCAACATTTCGGCGCGCTTTCTCGGGTATGCGTTGTTACCCCAAAACTCATGCACCACCAGCACACCCGGGCGCTTGCCCTGGATATCTTCATCCCAGGAAATGCAGCCCCGCAGGGCGATACCGCCTGCCGCGTAGTTGGTTTCCTCTGTCTTTATGTTTGCCATATCCGTATCTCGCTCCGCCTCGTCCGCTGTCAGCCGTGTCTGTTGCGCGCCTATCCGTTGATTTATTATAAACCGGATCAAACGGATGTATTCTTTCGCCTGGACCTCGTGTCCTGTCATGCATCTTATGGCGCTGCAGAGCCCCGCATGCGCGCCAAGGCAAGACGCAGTCCGCCGGCAATGGCGCGCCCTTGCCCAGGACTGCAACGCCGCCTTGACGTGCATGCGGGGCTCCCTCCGGGCAAGGCGATAAGCCACCAGCTGCGGTGTTGCGCTCGCTTGAATTAGCCAAGCTAGTCCTGCACTCGCGCGCCTGGCAGCTGGTGGCTTCTCGCCTTGCTGAATGCGTCATAGGATGCGTGACAGGACACTAGCAGGCATCATCTGTTTTCGGGACTTGCGGTGGCGGATTGAAGTCCCCAATTAGGAGAACATCCGGAAGCCAACGATCCTGACAGGACAACACCATGAGCACTCCCGAAAAAAACGAAATCAGCATGAACGCACACGACATGTATCGTGAGGAAACCTATACCGATAACACGGTTGGCACCATACGGCGGCTCACGCCGGTCAATTCCAATGGCGACCCGGACACGACGCGCACGCCTCAGTACATAGGATCAACCCAGGTCATGACCAATGCGGGTCCCCTGCCGCTGTCTTTTGAAATCGAGGCCAACAGCTTTGCCGCGGCTATAGCCGGGTTTGGCGCTGGCGCCAAGGCCGCCTTCGAGCGCACCATGGAAGAATTGCGGGAAATGCAGCGCCAGCAGGCCTCGTCCATCGTGGTGCCAGGCGCCGGCGGCGGTGGATTTGGCGGTAGCAGACCGGGCACTATGGGCGGCAGCAAGATCCGCATTCCCTGAGCCCCTATTCACCAGAACAGGCAAGAACCGGGGACTCCCCAGGATGCGCCAGAAAGGATGAAGCAGACAAAATGAGCAGGACCGTGCTGCGCCCAGGCATAATTGTCGCCGGCCTGATCGCCGCGGGCATACTCTGGAGCTGTGCAAGTTTTGCAGCAACGCAGATGCAGTGGCGGCAGGTAGACCCGGAAAACATCGCCCTGATGGACCTGCCCGAGGGTCGCGTGGTCATTGAGCTCAACCCGGGATTTGCGCCCGAAACCGTGGGCCAGTTCAAGCGCCTGGTGCAAAGCAGGTTCTATAACGGCCTGAGTTTTTATCGCGTTATCGATAATTTTGTCGCCCAGGGCGGCGATGGCAGCGACCTGGGTGAACTCAGTGATTCACCCCTCATCGACGCCGAGTTCGAAATTGACTGGTCAGACAAGCTGACTTTCATGCCGGTGCAGGAACACGATCTGTTTGCCGACCAAACGGGTTTCATCGACGGGTTTGCGGTTGGCCGGGACCTGAAAGCAAAATCCGTTTGGCTGACCCACTGCCCCGGGATCGTGGCCATGGCGCGAAATGATGACCGCGATTCGAGCCGCACGGACTTTTACATCGTAATTGGCCAGGCGCCGCGCTACCTTGATCGCAACCTGAATGTATTCGGCCGCGTGCTGGAAGGAATGAGCATCGTGCAGCGTATCGTCCGCGGGCCGGAAAATAATGGCGGCGTATTCGTTGACGACACCACTGCTACCCGCATCCACTCAGTGAAACTGATGAGCGAGATACCCGAGAACGAACGCGAAACGGTCTTCGTCATGGACACCAACAGCAAAGCATTTGAAGAACTGCTGGACGGTCGACGCAAACGTGAACAGTCCTTCTTCAAGCACAAGCCGCCACCGGTGCTGGACGTCTGCCAGGTGCCGGTAGGCGTGCGCGTGACAAAGTGAAGCGAGTC
>SHZL01000181.1 GCA_009692275.1 Lysobacterales bacterium
CAGGGCAACAAAGGATTTCAAGCAATTTTCCATCTACGGTCATTGCAATTTCTACTCGTTTTCTTCAACCCCCTCATTGTAACCAATGCTGCCCGGCGTGTCCTGAAAGTCTCCATTGTCCACCAGCCTGCTGTTCGCGGACGTTGAGGCTGTTACAATACGCGACCTCAAAAAGGAATGGCGCAGGTGGAACAGTCTTTACGCATTAGCATCATCATGGGTTCCCAGTCGGACTGGAAAACGATGAAACACGCCGCTGACACGCTGGACGAGCTGGGCGTGGCCTATGAAACCCGGGTGATTTCAGCTCACCGCACGCCGGACCTCATGTTTGCCTATGCCGAGCAGGCGGCAGGCCGCGGCTTGATGGTCATCATCGCTGGTGCCGGTGGGGCCGCTCATCTGCCGGGCATGGTGGCGGCCAAAACAGTGATTCCCGTGCTGGGTGTTCCGGTTCGTTCCAAGGCCCTGAATGGCGTTGACTCACTTCTTTCCATCGCTCAAATGCCTGCCGGCATCCCGGTGGGCACGCTGGCTATCGGCGAGTCGGGGGCTGTCAATGCAGCCCTGCTTGCGGCTGCTATTGTCGGCAATGTTGATGCGCACGTACGCAGTGCCCTGGAAAAATACCGCAATGCGCGACGCGAAGCAGTGTTGTCCAGGCCCGACCCGGCACGAGCCAAAGACTAAGCCCCGGCGTTGAGCAGCCAGCCGGAAAACCCCCGCGGCGACATTCATCAGGTTGGAATACTGGGTGGAGGGCAGTTGGCGCGCATGATGGCGCTGGCAGGTATCCCGCTGGGCCTTAATTTTCGTTTTCTGGATCCCTCGGCGCATGCTTGTGCCGGTCCCCTGGGAAAACTCCACCGGGCAGAGTTTTCAGATCTGCTGGCCGTGCAGGCCATGGCTTCTGAAATTGATGTGGCGACCTTTGATTTCGAAAATGTGCCGGCAGATTCAGCCCGCTCACTTGCGTCAGCCAGGACTTTTCATCCCTGTGTGAATGCGCTGGAAGACTGCCAGGACCGGCTGCTGGAAAAGCGTTTGCTGCGCTCGCTGGCAATACCGGTAGCCGAATTCCAGCCGGTATCCTCACGTACCGGATTGCTGGACGCAGTGGAGAAAATCGGCCTGCCTGCCGTACTGAAAATTCGCCGTCTGGGCTATGACGGGAAGGGCCAGGTGCTGTTGAACCAGCACGAAGACCTGGAGCCAGCCTGGCAGGCGCTGGGGCAATCCGACCTGATACTTGAGGCTTTTGTGCCATTCACGGCGGAGTGCTCACTGATTGCGGTTCGAAACGAACCGGGCGAAGTCCGGTTTTGGCCGCTGACGAAAAACGCGCATGGAAACGGCGTTTTGCTGCTGAGCCGGCCGGGCGTGCTGGGTGCTGATCTGCAGGCCCAGGCCGAGGATACTGTCGGTAAGCTGCTCGCGCATTGGGACTACGTTGGCGTGCTTGCAGTCGAGTTTTTCATTCTGCAAGGCCGCTTACTGGTCAACGAAATGGCGCCACGCGTGCATAATTCCGGGCACTGGACATTGGATGCCTCCGTGACTTCCCAGTTTGAGAACCACCTGCGTGCGATCTGTGGCATTCCCCTCGGGGACACCACCATGACGGACCATGCCTTGATGTTCAACTGGATCAGTGAAATGCCTGAGATGCGCCACCTTCTGCTTGAGCAGGGATTGCATTGGCACGACTATGGGAAAAATCCGCGGCCGGGGCGAAAACTTGGGCACGCCACCCTGGTCGCACGGAATGAGTCAGACCTGATGCGCGGTGCTGCGCGTATTGCCCAAGGCCTGGGTGGTCGTTGGCCAGAGTTGCTGGCCCGGCTTGACGGGCGTTCCTGAGGACCGGGCTCGGGCGGCAATCAGCAGTGACGTTCCACCAGGGCTGAAACCGTGGACACAATTTCCCCGGCCTGCTCCTGGTCAATGATCAACGGCGGCAGCAGGCGAATGATCTTGTTGCGCGTAACGTTCAGGAGCAGTCCCTGTTGCAGCGCAAGTTCTTTCAGGTGGTCGATCTCGTGATTCAGTTCAATGCCGATCATCAAGCCACGTCCGCGGATATCAACCACTGCCGCATGGGCGCCCAGCCTGTGCTGAAATCCGGCCAACATGGCTTTTCCGGTTCGTTCGGAGCGCTCCGCTAAACCCTCCTGCTCCATCACGCCGAGCACCGCGCACGCAGTCCGGCATGCCAGCGGGTTGCCGCCAAAGGTAGAGCCGTGACGCCCTGGCGTAAGCAGGTCTGCGGTCTTTCCGCGCGCGATGCAGGCGCCTATGGGAAAACCGTTGGCCAGGGCTTTTGCAGTGGTGAGGATGTCCGGGACAGCGTGCTCATGTTGATGTGCATACCACCGGCCGGTACGGCACAGGCCGCTTTGGATTTCATCAAAAATCAACAGCCAGCCTTGCTGGTCGCACAGGGACCGCAGCGCTGCCAGGTAGCCCTGCTCCGGTATCTGGATTCCTGCCTCACCCTGGATGGGCTCAACCAGGACAGCAGTGACCTGGTTCGGCCCACGGGTGATCTTCTCCACCGCTTTGAGGTCATCGAACGGAACCCGCAGAAAGCCACCTACCAGCGGCTCGAATCCCGCCTGGACTTTTCTGCTGCCCGTTGCGGAAAGCGCGGCCAGGGACCGGCCGTGGAAACTGTTCTCCATGACTACGACGCTGGGGTGGTCAAAGCCTTTTTCATGCCCGGCCAGCCGGACGATTTTCAGGGCGCACTCAATGGATTCGGTGCCAGAGTTGGCAATGAAGGCGCGGTCCATGCCGGAGATTTCCGCCAGGCGGTCAGCGAGCGTTTCCTGCCAGGGAATGCGCGCCAGGTTGGCCGTATGCAGCAACAGGCGGGACTGTTCGCAAATGGCTTGCGAAACCACGGGATGAGCATGCCCCAGCGCGGTGACGCCAAGCCCGCTGATCGCGTCCAGGTAGCGTTTGCCGGACACATCCCAAAGCCATGCGCCTTCACCCCGCTCAAATGCCACTGGCAGGCGTGCATAGGTATCCATCAGGTGATTGTTCATGAATTCTCCTTATTACAGATCCTGCTAAAAGCCGGTAAGGATTTTCCAGCGGTTCACAATAGAGCAAAACAGTGCAGCAGTTTTTTCGGTGTCATAGACTGCTGAGTGCGCCTCGGATTCGTTCCATTCCAGGCCCGCTGACTGCACCGCCCGGGAAAGCACGGTCTGCCCGAAGGCCAGCCCGGCAAGCGTGGCAGTGTCGAATGAACTGAACGGGTGAAACGGGCTGCGCTTGAAATCGGTGCGGGCAATGGTCGCGTTGACAAAGGACAGGTCAAAAAAAGCATTGTGACCGACCAGGATGGCACGCTGACAACCGGTAGCGCGAATTTCTTTTCGAATCGGCTGCGCGATGCGGCTCAGTGCTTCTTTCTCAGGCACAGCGCCGCGCAAAAGGCTGTCAAGGCGTATACCGGTAATTTCCAGGGATTTCGGATCGATGTTGGCGCCATCGAATGGCTCCACATGAACGGAAATGGTTTCGCTCACTACCAGCCGTCCAAAATCATCCATGCGCAGAATGCAGGCGGCAATCTCCAGCAAGGCGTCGGTTTTCGGGTTGAAGCCGCCGGTTTCCACATCAACTACCACGGGCAGAAAACCTCTGAATCGATCTGCAATGCGCGGCATAATGCTCCAGTTGGGGTTCGGTTGCTTGCCAGGAACCGCCGAGGATACGGTATTGGATAAGGAATTGCCATGCGCTCAAACCTGAGCCTGGATAGCGTCAGCATCAGCCTGCGCGCGTGCGTGTTGGCCTGGTTTGCCAACGTCCTGCTGCTCGCACTGCTGTTTGCAAGTGGCGGGCTTTCGGCCTCGCCAACGGATGCGGGGCAGAGCGCGTTCTGGCGCATCAGCAAGGGTGGCGTAGATGCGGGTTATGTGCTGGGCACCATCCATAGTGAAGACCCCAGGGTGCTCGATTTCCCGGCAGATTTCATTGCCCAGCTGACATCATGCCAGGTGTTCGCCATGGAGTTGCTGCCGGACATGGCGACGATCGGCCGCATTAATGAATTCATGCAGTACCCGGATGCCGAAACCCTTCAGCGTACCCTTGGGAAGGAGCGCTACGAACGGGTCATGGCGGCGCTGGAGGCTTACCAGGTTCCGTCGGACTGGAAAGCAAGAATGAAGGTCTGGGCGGCCATGATGACGTTGAGTGTGCCGGTGCCCGAGACCGGCTTTTTCATGGATTTTTCACTATCGCTTCGCGCGGCCGGGTCTGGAATGAAGGTAAGCGGCCTTGAAACCCTGGAGCAGCAGTTGTCCTTCCTGGAAAGCATGCCGGTTGCGTATCAATTGGCGTTGCTGGACCAGGCCTTATCTGATTATCAGCGCGTCGACGAACTGAACGACGAGATGGTGGATGTCTACCTCACCGGTGATCTTGCCCGCTTGCAGCGCCTGTCCGAAGAGCAGTTTTCCCAACTGGATCCGGAAATTCGAGACTACTTCTTGCGCGGGGGCATACTGGAGCGCAATCAGCACATGGCCGAAAATCTGGCGACCCTGTTGCAGGAGGGCCGGGTGTTTGTCGCCGTCGGCGCCCTGCACCTGCCGGGCCCGGGCGGCTTGCTGGCCCTGCTGCGTCAGCACGGGTATGAAGTCGATTCAATGCCTATGCCGTTTGCGCCGGTGGCAGGACCGCGGGGCGCAAACCAGGCTGAAGCACCTGGAGATCCGGCTACCGGGTGAACACCGGAACTACCCAGGACACAACGGCCAGAGAGAAAAATGTAATACCCCAGGTGGGTTCCAGGAACACGGTTGACACCGCCAAAACCAGGAAGGCCAGGCCGGCTGCAACCGCATCACCCTGGCTATCCGCGGCGCCCTGCTGACCACCACTCAGTTGCAGCAGTGCATGATCGATGCTCAGCTTGCCGCCTCCATGGAAAACCAATGGCAGCAGCATGGCTATGAATATCAGCGGAAGTTTGAAGTTGCCAAAGCCTTTGGCCGTGATGGCATAGCCTTTCCATAACTCTTCCAGGCTGCCCCAATCCGCCGGCCAGTGCACAGCCGCGGTGGCCACCGCAGTGATCACGATCAGTGAAACTGCGGCAAACCGGGTAAAAAGGCCCAGCAGGATGAGCAGCGAAAAAACTATTTCTCCCCAGGTTGCAAGTTGCCAATTGATATCCATGGGTATTTTGTCGAATGGCCAGGGAAACCCTTTTTGCCAGCTTGCCCAGGGTATGTCGCCAAACCAGTTCTCGCCCCGTAACTTGGTAGTTCCGGATTCCCAGAACTCCCAGGCCACGAACAGGCGCAACACCAGGGGCCAGACGTATTCGCCGGAAGCACGCAGCCTTGCAGTCAGGGAATCGTAGAAACCGAGCATTTTCATTACTCCGTGGGACCAGGGTTGGTTTTTGCACGGTAGCCGCACAGGT
Organism: Lysobacterales bacterium; assembly: GCA_009692275.1. Taxonomy (GTDB): domain Bacteria; phylum Pseudomonadota; class Gammaproteobacteria; order Xanthomonadales; family SZUA-36; genus SHZL01. Next base: position 5,450 of record SHZL01000181.1, read on the forward strand.
CGCGGACTATGCATTCGGGGCAGTTGGGTTTGCGTGCCTTGCAGGTATAGCGTCCATGCAAAATCAGCCAGTGGTGTGCGTCGTGGAGAAACTCCTCCGGAACGGCACGCAGCAACTTCAGTTCAACCTCCAGCGGTGTCTTGCCCCTGGCCAGTCCGGTGCGATTGGCCACGCGAAAAATATGGGTGTCCACGGCGATGGTCGGCTGGCCGAATGCGGTGTTGAGTACCACGTTCGCGGTTTTGCGGCCCACTCCCGGCAACGACTCCAATGCAGATCGCTCGCCGGGCACGACACCGTTGAAGTGCTCCAGCAGGATGTGGC
>SHZL01000182.1 GCA_009692275.1 Lysobacterales bacterium
ATCATCCATAAGCAGGAGATCATGCTCACGGCATGCCATGGCGGCGGCACGACGCGCTGCTTCTTTGCCCTGCAGCAGCCTCCACCAGGCGAGTGCGGCAACAATGAACAGCACAAATAAAAGTAAACCGGTCATGGTGCCGGCAGGCCGGAATTTTTCAGCAGAATATCAACAGCGCCCGTTCCGCCGTTAACTGGCCGACACGACGCAAATGCAATGACAGAAGGGTGTTTTCGCAGGACCTTTTGTGCCATCAACTTGAGCACGGGCCGCCCTTGAGAACGCAAACCTTTGCCGTGAATGACCCGGACACAGCCAAGGCCGCGCCGGTTTGCCTGGGCAATGAACTGCAGCAGCACGTCCCGGGCAATTTTTTCCGTCATCGTGTGCAAATCGATGCAGTCTGAGGAACTGAAAACGCCCCGGCGCAATTGGCGCAGAAGTCGCGGTGGATATCCCGGTCGGAGGTAGAGTAATTCTTCACCCGTTTCTATTTCAGCCGGATCATCAACGGGCTGCAGCAGTTCCTGCAGAACTGCTGCCTCGTCACGGTGAAATTGCGTGGGGACCGGCGCGGGCCTGGGTGGCCGCCGAGCGAGGCGGTTGTCACACTTCAGCGGTTGAACACCCGTCATGGCTGCACGAAAAACATCCGCGTTTTCTGTGTGCTTTTTTTCTGATTTCATTTCCGTACCTTGCTTTAAATCGTACAATATCACCTCTTCGACATTTCCGTCCTGGATTCAGCACATTACTACCCCGCAATTGCCGACCGGGGTGAGCGACGATACATGCTATGCATTTTCTAGTCAGTAACGATGATGGGATTTCAGCACGTGGCATCAGGGTTTTGTCACAATGGTTGAAGCGCCTGGGCGACGTCACTATCGTGGCGCCGGACCAGAACCGCAGCGGCGCCAGCAATTCACTTACTCTGAATGCGCCCGTTCGCATCAAGGAAATCGAAGAACAAACCTTCCGGGTTAGCGGAACACCCACGGACTGCGTGCATATCGCTCTGACCGGGCTCCTTGACCGGGATCCGGACATGGTGGTTTCCGGCATCAATGCCGGCGCCAACCTCGGCGATGACGTAATTTATTCCGGCACCGTCGCAGCCGCCATGGAAGGTCGCTTCCTGGGCTTGCCGGCCATAGCTGTTTCCCTGGTTTTCGATGAAAAACCCCTTTATTACGAGACGGCGGCCCGGGTTGTCATCCTGGTGATTGAACGCCTGAGGCAGGACCCCTTGCCGGCCGATACCATACTGAACATCAATGTGCCCGACATCCCGTGGAAGGAAGTCCGCGGCTTCGAAGTAACCCGCCTGGGTCATCGGCACCGCGCGGAGCCCACTATCCAGATGCTCGACCCCAGGGGTGAGCCCATGTACTGGATAGGCCCGGCCGGTGCCGAGCAGGACGCGGGACCCGGAACTGATTTCAACGCAGTACGCCGTGGTTACGTTTCTATCACGCCCATCCATGTCGATCTGACTCGCTACCAGGCCTTGGAACAGGTAGCGGGCTGGGTTTCCGACATCAGCCTGGATGTGGCCGAGTCTGCAGAGGTCGAGACTGAAGGTGCCGGCGCATGATTTACCCGCGTGAACCCCGGTCCGCCCCGCAAGGAAGCGGCATGACATCACAAGGCACCCGCGACCGTCTGGTGCAGCGCCTGCGCGACGATGGCATCAGGGACGAACGCGTGCTCAAGGCCATGGCCACGATACCGCGCCATGTGTTTGTCGATGAGGCCCTGTCGAGCCGGGCGTACGAAGATTCTGCGCTGCCCATCGGGCAAAGCCAGACGATTTCCCAGCCCTGGGTCGTGGCGCAAATGACGCAGGTCCTCATGGATGGTGGTTCGCCGGAAAAGGTCCTCGAAATTGGTACCGGATCCGGTTACCAGGCAGCCATTCTGGCTGGTCTGGTCGCGCAGGTATTCACCGTTGAACGTATCGAGAAATTGCTCAAATTGGCCCGTAGGCGGTTTCACCGCCTGCGGCTGAAAAACATCTACACACGGCATGCTGACGGGCACCTCGGATGGCCTAGCCAGGCTCCGTTTGACGGCATCGTGGTCACCGCCGCAGGTGCGGAGATTCCGCCGGAATTGCTGCACCAGCTGAAAGTAGGTGGCATTCTGGTGATCCCGGTAGAAAGGCAGGGAGCTCAGCGCTTGCTGTCTATTCGCAGGACCGAAACCGGTTTTGAGGAGAAAGATCTTGGTGGTGTTATCTTTGTCCCCTTGCTCAGTGGCCTGGTCTGATTCATGAAGATAGCCCTGTTCGCTATTCTTGCCTGCACCCTGGTGGGCTGTGCCGGGCCGCCGCCCAAGCCAGCAAGCTCAACCGGCCCAAGCTCCGTTTCCCACAAAGGTACCCCGGATGGGTATTACCGTGTGCGCAGCGGAGATAATCTGAGCGCCGTTGCGTTCAAATTTAGCCTGGACTGGCGGGATATTGCGCGGCTGAACAACATTTCGGCGCCGTACATCATCTATCCTGATCAGGAATTGCGCTTGACCGAAAACATCAATGCTGCGGAACCCGGATCTCCAGGTCCAGGTTCTTCGCCAGCTGCGTCGACCGGGGCCGCAGCGGGCCCTTCCGGCGTGCAAACCACCGCAGTACCTGCGCCGGGGTCAAGCACCACGCGTACTGTCGAAACACCCCGATCAACGACTGCAACTATCGAAAGCCCGGCAACCGACACCCCAGCGGAATCGCCGCCTGGATCGCCTTCATCACCAACTGATGCAGAGGCTTCAAGCCCGGATATGAGCAGTCCGGCTGCGGGCAGCGCCCATGCTTCCAGCGCGCCTGCAGCTGGCGGGGCTGCGGCCATTGCTACGCAAGCTCCTTCAAGCACTGCCTATGCGGCGCCAGGGAAGGATCCATCACACTGGATGTGGCCGACTGATGGCAGAGTGATTAGCAGATTCCAGGCCAATGACCCGGCCCGCAAAGGCATTGATATCGGGGGCAGCACAGGACAGGCAGTAGTTGCCTCGGCGCACGGCCAGGTGGTGTACAGCGGTAATGGCCTGCTCGGGTACGGCGAACTGGTCATTATCAAGCACAGCGATCGAATGCTCAGCGCGTACGCACATAACAGCAAGCGGCTGGTCAGCGAAGGCCAACAGGTGACTGCCGGCAGCCAAATTGCCGAAATGGGCACGAATGATCGCAAGCAGCCAGAGCTGCATTTCGAAATTCGCGTGAATGGCAGTCCGCAGGACCCTCTGAAGTATCTCCCGCAGCGCTGAGTAAATTGTCTTGTTTTCAATAACCTGGAGACAGCAGTCCAGGATTTTGCTAGCGTTCATGGTCCGTCCCGCCGCCACTTCAGCTCGCTATGTTCGGCAAACCGCGGACAACACCATGACGGGCCGACCTGACAGCGCTTGACCGGCGCTGGGAGGATGGATGCACGAAGCCCTTGTCGGGCACACGGATGTACCCGTGCTCTATGCACATGATGCATATCCCGCCGTTGCATACCGGCTCCAGGGCAGAACCAGCACCAGACGTTCGCCCAGCCATAATGGCGATGTAACACATTATTATCTCAGTGAAATTGGCCGAACCAGGCTGCTCAGTGCGGAAGAGGAAATGCAGCTCTCCCGCGCGCGCCAGGCCGGCTGCGCAAAAAGCCGCCAGCGCATGATAGAAGCAAATCTGCGCCTGGTTGTGAAAGTCGCCCGTGGCTATACCCAGCGCGGCCTGCCCTTGCTGGACCTGATCGAGGAAGGCAACCTGGGCTTGATCAGAGCCGTGGAAAAATTCGACCCGGGGAGGGGTTGCAGGTTTTCAACCTATGCGACCTGGTGGATACGCCAATCCGTTGAGCGGGCGATCATTAACCAGGGCCGCACGGTGCGTCTGCCTGTGCATATTATTCAGGAACTGGCGATTCAACTTCGTGCGTCACGGTCCCTGGAACAAAAACTCAACCGGAGACCCACAGCCCCGGAATTAGCCCTGGCGCTTGGCGTCGATCTGGGTACCGTGTTGCACCTGGTTGAACTATACGAAACGATTGCACCTGGCTCTGAACCAATCAGCTCTGATCCCGGCCGCAAATGGCTTGACAGCATTCCCGATGCAAACCACCGAAATCCGGAGGGAGAATGCGCTGATACCGCAGCGCAGCGACGCTTGCAAGGCTGGCTGGAAAAGCTGACCGCGCAACAACCGGAAGTAATTGAATATCGCTGCGGTTTACACGGCCGTGGGCGACTCACGTTGGAAGAAGCAGGGCGCTTGATGGGGGTTAAGCGCGAGCGCGTGCGGCAGGTGCAAAGGAGCGCTTTGAAAAGATTACGCGATATCTCCGGCAAGGAAGGATGTTCAGAATTCCCGTTTATTGCCTGAAAGAGAACATCAGCACGGTGTAATCGGCATGAGAGCTGCGACAACCAGGCGTTGTTCAGACACCAGCACGTTGAATGTCCTGCAGGCGGCCGTTGTCGACATCACCTCGGCACCAATGCCCCGGCGGTAAAACTCCATCATCAGTTCCATCGGCGGGAATTGCTGACGGGTTCCAGTGCCCATCAGCACCACTTCGGGTCTCAATTCAAAGATCTGGTCAAAACTGTGTGGATGGAGGTCTTCCACGGAGCGCGTGTCCCAGTCAGTTACCAGGCTGGTCGCAGAAATGATCAGGGGTCCGGAGTACCACTCTTCACCCACCTGTATTCCTTCGTCAGAAATCGCTTTTATGAAGAGGTGGTCGCCTGGCCTTTGCAGCGTAAGGTCCATAGCATTCCCTTCGATCAGGCTTTGCCCGGAAGAGCGATAACGGGTTTCTTGCTGTTGCGTTTGTAGAAGCAGGCCACCTGCCCAATGACGTGGATTTTCTCTGCCTTGAACTTTTGGATTACCGCCTCTATCCATTGTTCTCGCAGGGCTCTTTCTGCTCTCAGTCTTACCTTGATCAGTTCGTGTTTTACCAGGGCAGCATCTATTTCTGCGAGGACATTTTCACTCAGGCCCTTGTCAGCTATCGTGACCACTGGTTGGAGATTATGGGTGAGCCCCCGCAGATAGCGTACCTGTTGGGTCGATAGTGGCATGAGTTGCTTCCTGATATGTCAAACTGTGAGTGGTGTTCTGGCACGGGGTGACTCAAATGCGATGTTGTTACACGTTTTTAGCCCCCGTTTCAGGACGGGAATTCTAGCACGCGAAGGTACAGCGGCGATGGCACGCAGCAAAAGCAGCAAAAAATGGCTAATGGAGCATTTCGATGATCCCTATGTGAAGCAGGCACAGAAGCTAGGCTTGCGTTCGCGCTCTGCGTTCAAACTGATGGAAATTGACGAAAAATATGGACTCATCAAGCCCGGCTACTGCGTCGTTGACCTCGGCTGTGCGCCAGGTGGCTGGTGCCAGGTGGCCGTCACGGGAGTAGGCCCCAAGGGCAGGGTTATCGGCTTGGATGTGCTGGATATTCAACCCCTGAAAGGGGTCGAATTCATCCAGGGAGACTTCACGCAGGACATCCCCCTGGAGCAGCTGGTAAAATTGCTTGGCGGGCAGCGGGTTGATCTTGTGTTGTCCGACATGGCCCCCAATATGAGTGGAATGGCCGTGACGGACCAGACCAAGGCCATGTACCTTGCTGAAATCGCACTCGACTTTGTGCGTTCACATTTGAAACCAGGAGGTGATTTCCTGGTCAAAATTTTTCATGGTGCGGGGTTTGATGCGTATGTTCGCGAAGCGCGCAGAATTTTTACCAAGG
>SHZL01000183.1 GCA_009692275.1 Lysobacterales bacterium
GGGTGACCAGGCGCCACATCAGTACGCGGCCATTGCTGACCGCAATGACCTGGCAGGGCAGGTTGACCGCCAAATCATTCCCGGTTTGCTTAAGTCATTCGTTGAGAGCTCGGACAAACAGATCGTGTCGCTGAGTGTCAATTCCATCCTGGACTATAGTTTCCCCGGGTGGCTTTCCGGCCAGCTGGCTGAATGTTGCGTTGAACCCGGCAAGTTGATCCTGCAAATCAACGTGGCCACAGCTCTGGCCAACCTCAAGCCGGTTCAGCGCCTCATGCATGAGCTTGAGCCGTTTGGCTGCAAACTTTCTATTTCCGGATTTGATGCCGAGCGGCGTACTCGGCAGGTGCTGGAACACCTGAACGCCTCGTACATCAAAATCCAGCCCTCTTTGACCGAAAAATTAACGGGAAACACGGCCCAGCAGGAAATGGTAAGAGCCATAGTCGATGCTGCGGAAGCACGAAAAGTTGCTGTCATTGCTGACGAAGTCGCTGACACGTCAAGCCTGTCGATACTCTGGCAGTGCGGCGTGAAACTCATCGCCGGCGCATTCCTCAAGGAAAACTCCCAGGTTGTTGGGCAGTAACAGCCCTGCCCTGTCTTTCACAGAAACACACCGCCCACATTAACTGCTCCAAAGTGAAAGAGTGATTCTTTAGGGTGGCCGGCCTGCGCTAGACTGCTCCTTTATGAGCACCTATCCTGGTTCAAAAACTTATATTGGGCGATTTGCACCATCGCCAACGGGCAGGTTGCACTTTGGTTCGCTGCTCGCGGCCGTGGCAAGCTATCTGCAGGCAAGAAAATCCCACGGCAAATGGCTGGTTCGAATCGAGGATATTGACCCGCCAAGAGAAATTGTGGGTAGCGCCGAGGCTATTCTCTCTGACCTGGCAACCCTTGGGATGACCGCTGATGAACCGGTGCTATTTCAAAGCCACAGGTTCAAAGCCTATCAGCAAAGCTGTGAGCAGCTTATTCAGTCAGGACTGGCGTATTGGTGCGGTTGTAGCCGGAGGGATTTGCCTGCAACCGGCATTTACCCGGGGACTTGCCGCAATGGTCTCCCGCCCGGAAAATTGCCACGAGCACTCCGCGTCAGGGTCGGTGACGTGCCGCTCAGCTTCATGGACAGGATACATGGGGAACAGGTGGACGATTTGCAGTCCTCTATCGGTGATTTCGTAATAAAGAGGGCTGACGGAGTCTATGCATACCAGCTTGCCGTAGTGGTGGATGATGCCTTCCAACACGTCACGGAAGTGGTTAGGGGAACCGACCTACTCGATTCCACCGCCCGGCAGGTATGGCTGCAACAATGCCTTGGCCTGCCAACGCCGGGTTATGTCCATATTTCCACTGCGGTATTGCCCGATGGCAGCAAGCTAAGCAAGAGCATGGACTCAGATCCCATCTGCCGACAGGCGCCCGCAGAGGCGCTCCGGGCCGCTTTGATTTTCCTCGGCCACGAACCGCCTGCAGGTGGCCTTGCCAGCATCTGGCACTGGGCAATTGAGAACTGGTCGATTGCTAGGTTAAGCAAGGATCATGGCATAGCAGTTGACCTCGGCAACCTGGCAGGGAAGTAAACAAAATGAGGCGCCTGTCGCAGTCACGTTATAATGTCAACCTGGACATTCTTGAGAACGGACGATGAATCCCAACCACCTGGATTTTGAACAGCCAATTGCCGAGTTGCAGGCCAAAATTGATGAACTACGCAATGTGGGTTCGGACAATGCCATCAATCTTGATGAGGAAATCCAGCGGCTGCAGGTAAAAATGCGCCAGAAGATAAAGACCATTTTTAGTAACCTTTCCCCATGGCAAGTCTCGCAATTAAGCCGCCATCCCCTGCGACCCTATTCACTGGATTACGTTGAAAAAATTTTTGACGATTTCCATGAATTGCACGGTGACCGCGCATTCGCAGATGACCATGCAATCGTTGGCGGGTTAGCGCGATTCCGGCAGAGAGCCGTGATGTTCATTGGTCAACAGAAAGGCCGTGACACGAAAGCCAAAGTGTTCCGGAATTTCGGCATGCCAAGACCGGAGGGTTATCGCAAAGCTCTGCGGCTGATGAACTTTGCTGCCCGATTCCGCTTACCCCTGCTAACCTTCATAGATACACCGGGCGCCTACCCTGGCGTCGGCGCCGAAGAGCGCGGTCAATCGGAGGCTATCGCGCGGAATCTGGAAGTCATGTCGCGCCTGCCTGTTCCGGTCGTGTGTACTATTATCGGCGAGGGAGGGTCTGGAGGCGCATTGGCCATCGGCGTTGGTGATCGCGTTAACATGCTGGAATACAGCACCTATTCGGTGATTTCACCGGAAGGATGCGCATCTATTCTGTGGAAGGATGCTGCCAACGCCGAAGAGGCGGCAACTGCATTGGGTATAACCTCCGATCGCCTCAAGGCTCTGGGTTTGATCGACGAAATAATCCCTGAACCATTGGGTGGCGCACACAAAGAGCCGGATGAAGTTGCCAGGCGCATTGCTGACTGCATCGAGCGGCAATTGGAAGAACTGAGCAGCCTGCCAGTAGACACTCTGCTGGAGTCGCGCTACCTGCGGCTCCTGTCGTATGGCGAATTCCAGGGATAATTCGCAGCCAATTTTGTGAAAAAACAGGCCGTGAGCTTTTCAATCGGGCAATTGCAAGAGCGCCTTGCCCGACTGCCCGTTGTTTCCAAGATTTGGGTGGGTTTCAGCGGCGGTGCTGACTCCACCGCGTTGCTCGTGGCACTCAAGGAGATGGAACATGATTTGCCGGCAGAATTTGCTGCCGTGCATTTCAACCACGGCCTGCAGGAAGCCGCTGACGAGTGGCAGCATCACTGCCAGTCATTCTGTGATGAAAGAAATATTCCGCTCAGTATTTATTGTCTTAAATTGAACCTCAAGGAAGGGCAAAGCGCCGAAGAACAAGCCAGGAATGGCCGCTATCTTTCGATTGAAAGTTTCCTGGAAGAAAAACAGGTTTACCTGACTGCCCATCATGCAGATGACAACGCAGAAACCCTGTTCCTCAACCTGATGAGAGGTAGCGGCCTTGATGGGCTCGCCGGAGTCCCGGCATTGCGGCCTGCGGGTAAAGGTTGGGTGGCGCGGCCACTACTGGATTTCCGCCGCAGCAGCCTGGAAGAATTCCTGCGTGCGCGTGGTATTGCCTGGCTGCAAGATCCTTCGAATCTGGATACATCCTTTGATCGCAACTTCCTGCGAAACACCGTATTTCCGGAACTGGACAGTCGCTGGCCTGGACTGGTCAGCAACTTAAATCAAACGTCACGGAATGCGCGCGATTCAGCCTCTGTGCTGGCGACTTTGCTGTCGCATCCCCATGCCAATCCAGTCATCGACGAGCATACGCTGTCACTGGATATCCTTTTGGGTTTGAAGGATGAGGTGCAAACGGCGGTGCTGCGCCAGTGGGTCAGAGGGAAAGGCGCACTCACCCCTCCCAGGCGGCGTTTGCAGCAGTTTCTGGATCAACTTCGCACTACTGCAGCGACAGCTAACCAGGCGGAACTGCGCTGGGCTGGACAAATAGTCAAGCGGCACCAGCGTACTATCTGGTGGCATGGCTTGCCCTGCCCCGAATTAAGCCCTACGCTCACATGGGAATCTGGTGCCAGCCTGTCTTTGGGCCCAGAATTCGGTACTATCCTGTTGTCGGGCAGCAACGGTGTGATTCCACCGGGCTGGGAAGTCGGATCCCTCAGAAACGGCGCCCGGATGAAGCTGCATGCATCGGGACCCCGACGCAAGCTCATTGACGTTTTGCGCGAACAGGGAATACCCCCCTGGTTACGCCATGCGGTTCCGGTGCTTTACTGGAACGGCGCTGCTGTGTCCCTGGGTGATGGCGTGATGGAACCTGGACTGTTCAGATGGCTGGAAAAAAACGATGCCAGCCTGCACTGGCATCCAATTCACCCATTGCTGCGTAAATTGAAGTCAGTTAGTGTCCAGCCTGCGGAAAGGAAGAACATGCCATATGAGTAGCAAACAAGACAAGAAGCCTGATTTTGAAAGCGCGTTGGCGGAACTCGAGGGCCTGGTTTCCAAGCTGGAATCAGGGGATTTGAGCCTCGACCAGTCTCTGGCGTGTTTCAAACGGGGGGTCGAATTGACCCGGTACTGCCAATCCGTTCTGGATGAAGCGCAAAAAGCGGTCGAACTCCTGGGCAGCAATACAGATGGACAAACAGGCATTGAACCGTCCAACTGACGCCAGCGCAATTGTAGCCAACTGGCAACAGAGGTTTGAAAGTGAACTGGCGAGTCAACTGTCGTTGTCTGCGCCGGAACCGGACCGACTACACCAGGCCATGAAGTATTCTTCACTTTCCGGTGGCAAGCGCATAAGGCCAATGTTGGTCTACGCTGCCGGGTTGGCAGTGGGACTGCAACCTGAAAAACTGACGGCAATCGCCTGCTCCGTAGAACTCATTCATGCTTACTCGCTGATCCATGACGACCTTCCGGCAATGGATGATGACGACATGCGCCGGGGTCGCGCAACCTGCCATCTCGAGTTCGATGAAGCGACCGCCATCCTTGCGGGAGACGCCTTACAGGCCCTGGCATTCCAAACCCTTGCGGATGAGTTGGCCGATCAGCCTGATGTTGCCATTCGCCTGGTGAGCGAACTGGCGGTGGCCTGCGGCTCAGGCGGGATGGCCGGCGGGCAAATGCTTGATTTGCTGGCTGGTGTAAAAACGGCGAATATCAAACAGTTAGAACATATACACGAGCTAAAAACCGGGGCGTTGATACGCACCTGCGTGGTCGCACCAGGAATTGTCGCCAGAAGCAATGACGCCATCCTTCGTACACTGGATCAATTCGGCCGCTGCGTAGGGCTGGGATTTCAGATACAAGACGACATTCTTGACGTGATCGGTGATCCCGCAAATCTTGGCAAGAGCATCAATGCCGATGCAGAACACAACAAGCCAACCTTTCCCGCTCTCATTGGCCTGGATGGTTCACGTGCGCGTGCCAGGCAGTTGCGGGATGACGCCCTGGCAGCCCTGAATGAACTGGATGGCGACACTTCGGTCCTGGCCTGGCTGGCCGACTACATGATTAGCCGTGATCGTTAGCACTGCAACCCCAACGGCGATAAAATGAATCACATGAACCCAGAAACGTACCCACTGTTGCACGGGCTTGCATCGCCCGCCGATTTGCGCAAACTCGATGAGAGCCAGTTGGCCCAGGTTGCCGATGAGCTGCGCCAGTTCCTGATCGAGTCTGTCTCCAGTAGCGGCGGCCATTTCAGCGCAGGCCTGGGATGCGTGGAGTTGACCGTCGCCCTGCACTACCTGTACGACACGCCAGATGACCGGATCGTTTGGGACGTGGGACACCAGGCGTATCCACACAAAATTCTGTGTGAACGCGCCGCCCGCATCAGAACCATCAAGAAGCAGCAAGGCCTGGCGCCCTTTCCGAAGCGCACGGAAAGCCCATATGACACCTTTGGCACTGGCCATTCCTCTACCTCGATCAGCGCGGCTCTGGGTATGGCCACTGCCGCGAAAGCCTTGGGGCACGAGCGGCGGTGTGTCGCCGTAATTGGTGACGGCGCCATGACGGCTGGAATGGCTTACGAGGCCCTGAACCACGGCGGCGGCCTGGGTGCGGATTTACTGGTTGTTCTGAATGAAAACCAGATGTCCATCTCGCCGAATGTGGGTGCGCTAACCAAGATGCTGGGCCGCCTC
>SHZL01000184.1 GCA_009692275.1 Lysobacterales bacterium
TCAGCAGGCCTGGCAAGCCCTGCAGAAAGACGAGAACGACCGTGCAGCATCACTGGCGCTGGACCCTGAGATCGCCGGGCAGGCCTGGTATCGCAGTGAGAAATATGAGAACGCCCTGGGCGCCTGGTCGCGGGCCAATAGTGCAGATGCCCTGTATAACCAGGGCAATGCGCTGGCACAACTCGGTGAATATGAGCAGGCCCTGGCGGCCTATGACAAGGCGCTGAAACTGACACCGGGCATGGAAGATGCACAGTTCAACCGTGACCTGATTGCGCAACTCAAGGAGCAGCAGGACCAGAAAGAGCAGCAAGAGAAAGACCAGAAGAACGGTAAAGGGGAAGAGCAACAAGACGGTGAATCCTCGGACCAGTCCAGCGAGGATGACAAGTCGGGGCAATCCGAGGATCAGTCCGGGCAGGAGCAGGAATCCAAAGAACAACAGGAAGGCGAGCAGGAAACCGAGCAAGGCGAGGGCAAGCAGGGAGAAAAGCAGCAGTCCGAGCCGGACTATGCCGCGTCCTGGTCAGAAGAAGACGCCCAGGCAATGGAGCAGTGGTTACGGCGCATACCGGATGATCCTGGTGGATTGCTGCGGCGGAAATTCATCAACGAACATCAGCGCCGCGGCGCGCCCGGGGACGAATCGGAACCATGGTGAAACAGACTCGATCGACGGCCTCTCAACGGATGGCTGCGCAGTGGATTGCAAGGGGCTGGCAGGCAGTGTTGGTGATGTCGCTGTACTTGTTGCCGGCCACGCAGGCCCAGGCGGCAAACATCACTGCACAACTGGACCGGGACCACATCGTCAAGGGGGAAACGGTAACCCTCATCATCCAGACAGATGATCCGCAACAACGCCTTGAAAGTGATTTTGGCGCGCTGGCGGAGGACTTCGAGCTGCTGGACCAGAGATCAGAAACCCAAATGTCCATAGTCAATGGCAGCCAGTCAGCACTTGTGCGGTTGATGCTAACCCTGGAGCCGCGCAAGACCGGCGCGCTTACGGTACCTGCGCTGCATTTTGGTTCGGTCACGACTTCGCCCCTGACCGTGACCGTTGATGCGGCGCCGGAACCCAAGCCGGGCGAGACGCCCGCGGTATTCATTGAAGTCGAAGTGGATCCGCACGACGGGCCTTACTACGTGCATGCCCAATTGCTGTTAACAGTGCGGGTGTTCTATCAGCAGAGCCTTACCGAGGCAGCCATTTCACAGCCTGAACCAGCACCGGCCGCAGTGCGGTTGCTGGACGAGGTTCCGTTTCAGGCGGAACGTGCTGGCGAGCACTACCGGGTACTCGAACGGCATTACGCCATTTTTCCGGAGCGATCAGGCCCGCTGGTGATTCCACCCATGACGCTTAGCGGTCGCCTGGTGGAACGACGCACTGACAAGCTGTGGCAACCGTCCGTGCGCGGTCGCCGCATCGAGGTATCCAGCGACCAGGTGGAGCTGACTGTCAGTCCCAAGCCGGCCAGCTACAGCGCTGCCGAATGGCTACCTGCGCGTTCGCTCGAGCTCAGCCAAACCATTTCGTCCAGTGACGCCCTGACCGTGGGTGAGCCGGTTACCCGAACCATCATGGTGGATGCCGTTGGACTCGAGGAGAACATGATAACTGCGCCGCCATGGCCTGGGATCAAGGATGCCCGCATCTACCCCGATCAGCCGCAAGGCATCAGCCGCAATGACGGTAAGTGGGTACTGGGCCACAAGGAATTTCGTTACGCGGTCGTTCCGGAAAAAGCCGGTGAACTGGTGCTGCCGGAACTGAAACTGGACTGGTGGGATACCCAAAACAACCGGCAACAGACCGCTGTATTGCCGGAACAAAGACTGCGGGTCCTGCCATCCAGCGTGGTGCCGGTGCCGCCGCCCGCCCCGGCAGTGCCCGCGGGCGAATTGACTCCGGCGAGTCCCCCGGTGGCAGCCCCGGCCGGGGAAACCCGCTCCTGGAACTGGAACTGGCTGACCGTTCTGTTTGCTGCGTTGTGGCTGATTACTCTCGCCCTCGGCATATTCCTGTTTCCCCGCCGCGGACTGCGGGCAAGAAAGGCGCCGGAAGCCGGGATCCCCGCAACCGAATCCGGCGTGCTTGGCAGGCTCGAACAGGCGTGTAAAAATGGCGATGCCGGGCAGGCCCGCCGCGCGCTCAGCCACTGGTTGCGCGAATTTGGCCCGGCCGGTGGTTCGGCCAGCGTGCTTGAATTTATTCGCCACAACCCGGACCAGGCTCTGGTCCGACAACTGCTGCTGCTGGATGCGCAGGGTTTTCGCCCGGGTGCGGAGGAATTCTGGAACGGGCGTGAGCTCTGGCAGGCTTTTTCCACCTGGCGGGCAAGCTGGCGAGCCTCGGACAAGAACAACCAGCCTGCAGTGACCGACCTGTACGCTGTGGCCAGTGCGTCCAGGGGGCGATAACTTCTGCCCAGGGAACTCGTTGAGGCGTTAATCAAGTGGTCTTCAGGGGCAGATGGTCTTTTTGGGCTGGCTGACTTCAGGGGTTTTTCATTACCAGGCTGTCGATGCCGTTGGCCTGTAATCTCAGCCGAATCTCGTCCGCCTTGCCGGCGCCTTGTACCGGCCCGACTCTGACCCGGTACCAGTTGGCATCGTTTACTTTAACGGACTGTACGGTGGCCTCGATACCGGTCAGGGCCAACTGCGCTTTCATCTCGTCCGCTTCATCAAGCGACTTGAATGAGCCAACCTGGAGCAGGTAGGAATCAGAAACAGTGGCGACGGTCGCAGGGTTGGCTGCTTCCTGCTGCTTGGCCAATTCCTGTGCCGGAACGACCACTTCCATTTCCGGCAATACCGTGAAAAAGTCGTAGCGGGACTTGCCGGGCTTTTCTTCTTCCGGGCTGACTTCCTCCGGCAGCAAGGACTCTCCGTGGGACTGCGCAGCGGAGTCACCGGTCACTGCCTGTCCAGCCTGTGGGATGTAACCTTTGGCGGCAAGATACCAGGCTAGCCCCAGGCCGATGAGAATGCCGGTAAACAACCATGTCAAAGCAGGTGTCTGGTTTTTTCCGCCCCTGCTTGCTCCTCGTTTTGCCACTGCCGTGCTCCCTTTTCTTGGCTACATTTCTTCCGGTGCTGATACACCCAACAGCTTGAGACCCGACCCCAGCACGATACGTGCTGCGAGAATCAGATTCAATCGGGCGTTACGCAAGTTTTCTTCATCCACCAGGAACTGGTGCGCGTTGTAGTAGGCGTGCAAATCCGTGGCCAGGGCATGGAGGTAGTGCGCCAGCAGGTGAGGGGAGCGCAATCGAGCGGCTGAATCAATGCATTCGGGGAAACGGCTCAACGATCGCATCAACTGCAATTCGTGCTCTTCTGTCAGCAGGTTCATTGCGGCTTCGCCGATGGCCTGGTTGTGCCGTGTATCCATTTGCGCCAGGTTGCGCAACACACTGCAGATGCGCGCGTGGGCATACTGGATGTAGTAGACCGGGTTTTCGTTGCTGCGTGACTTGGCGAGGTCAAGGTCGAAATCCAGGTGTTGATCGTGGGAACGCATGATGTAGAAAAAACGCGCTGCGTCGTTGCCCACTTCTTCCCGCAGTTCGCGCAGCGTCACGAATTGACCTGAGCGGGTAGACATCTGTGCTTTCTCGCCGTTGCGGTACAGGATGGCGAACTGCATCAAGAGGATTTCCAGGCGGTCCGGATCCTCACCAAACCCCTGGGCCGCTGCGCGCAAGCGCGCCACATAGCCATGATGGTCTGCGCCCAGCACGTATATCGCACGCTGGAAGCCCCGCTCGAGCTTGCTCAGGAAGTAGGCAACATCGGAAGCGAAGTAGGTTGTGCGCCCGTTCTCGCGGATAACGACACGGTCTTTCTCGTCTCCCAGGGCCGAGGCACGAAACCAGGTTGCACCATCTTTGACATACAGGTGACCGTTGGCCCGCAGTCGATCAATGGCACGCTGGACCGCACCACTATCTTCCAGTGCTTTCTCGGAAAACCATAAATCGTAGACCACGCCAAAATCGGCCAGGTCTTCCTTGATGTCTCCCAGGATTGAGTTGAGTGCGGCCTTGAAAAATACGGCAAAGCCTGTCGCTGCCAGCAGTTCACGCGCCCGGGCGATAAGTGCATCTATATAGATTTCGCCATCACCTCCGGCGCCTGGGCCGGGAGGCAGTCCGTCAGCAACCTCCACGGAGCCGAAACGCCACTTGTCACCGTATTCCCCCCGCACCAGGTGGGCGATGTCGTAGATGTATTCCCCGCGGTAACCGTTTTCCGGAAAACCGACCTCCTCGCCGCACAATTCCAGGTAACGCAACCAGACACTCAGGGCGAGAATATCCATCTGCCGGCCGTTGTCGTTGACGTAGTACTCGCGCTGTACCCGGTAACCGGCGAGGTGCAGGATATTGCCCAGGCTGGCGCCATAGGCAGCACCTCGTCCGTGTCCAACATGCAGCGGTCCCGTGGGGTTGGCCGAGACATACTCAAGAGTAATGCTCTCCCCGGACCGGTGCAGGGGACCGCCGAACTGGTCGCCCTTGCGCAGTACCTCGTTGATTACGCTGGTAAGGGTAATGTGCTGCAGGAAGAAATTGATGAAACCCGGGCCCGCAATCTCCATTTTCGCAACCTGGTGGGACTTGGGCATACGATCGATAATGGCTGCCGCCAGTTCGCGCGGCGGCATACCGGCCTGCTTGGCGAGAACCATTGCTACGTTGCTGGCAAACTCCCCATGTTCACTGGACTTGGTTCGCTCCAACTGGATCGCTGGCGGTTGCCCGGGCGGGATGATGCCGTCCCTGAGGAGGTAGTGCAGGGATTGCGACAGAAGTTCCTCGATATGCTCTTTCACGGCTGAACCTGGTGTTCCAATGGGTCCTGGCTACGCAAACTGCGGCCGTCGCCCAAAAAGGGGGTATTGTAAGCGCTGGAGGTGGGCATAAGAAGCGCCAACAAAAGCCGTTTTGCTGATTTGGCTTGTGGATAAGTCTGTGGGCAAGCTGTCTTGCATGGAAACACTCATCTGCGGTGCACGATCAGAACGTTTGCCGGCTTATATGCTAATTTCTTTATATTGTTACAAAACAATTGGATGCACTCTTATATTGAAAATTTTCTTATAACAGCCCCGAATCCCCATGATTTTCGCTCTCTGGACCGCTGTGCACAAAATCAAACCAGGGCGTATGCCCCGGTTCGGGTACTGACTCTGTCCCCAGGCTGCGAAAATCAAACAATTCATGGTCAGCGAGCTGGGATGGGGATACGTGCCCTATGGCCCGGAAGATATTCTCGATGCGGCCCGGATGCTTGCGTTTCCACTGCGCCAGCATTTCCTTGATTGCCTGGCGCTGCAGGTTGGGTTGCGAGCCGCACAAATTGCAGGGAATGATGGGGAACTGGCGCTCCCCGGCATAGCGGGCAATGTCCTGCTCGGTACAGTAAGCCAGCGGGCGGATCACCACGTGATTTCCGTCATCCGACAGTAACTTTGGCGGCATGGCCTTGATCCGGCCGCCGTTGAACAGGTTCAGGAACAGGGTTTCAATGATGTCATCACGATGATGTCCCAGGGCGATGCGCGTAATTCCATGTTCGCTGGCAAATTTATACAGTGCACCCCGGCGCATGCGTGAGCACAGTCCACAAGTGGTTTTGCCTTCCGGGATTACGCGGCGCACCACGCTGTAGGTATCCTGTTCAATGACATGGAACGGAA
The DNA here is from genome assembly GCA_009692275.1 of Lysobacterales bacterium. Classification (GTDB taxonomy): domain Bacteria; phylum Pseudomonadota; class Gammaproteobacteria; order Xanthomonadales; family SZUA-36; genus SHZL01. The sequence continues at coordinate 5,717 of SHZL01000184.1, forward strand.
CACC